>JASFRI010000321.1:0-5035 GCA_050115015.1 Acidobacteriota bacterium | reverse complement strand
AGGTCCGGAGAGCTCCTTGAGGCCGTTTCCCGTACTTCTCGTGGCGATCCTCGCGATCGCCACGCTGCCCGCTCCCGCGGCGGCCCAGAGCAGCTTCTTCAACGAGCGGGACGACCAGTACCGCCTGCTGGGCCTGAAGCGCGCCAAGGAAGCGTACGATCTCGCCCGGGAGGACTTCGCCCGGCAGGAGCAGCTCCTCCGCGAGGGGGTCATCCCCCAGAGCCAGCTCGATCAGTCCCGGCGGGCGCTCAGCGAGGCGGAGGTCAACTTCCAGCAGTCCCTCCTGGCGGTGCTGTTCGAGCAGCAGTACGTGGCGGTCCTGGAGGCGGTGAAGTCCCAGTCCGGGGCCGGGCGCAAGAGCGTGCGGCTTCGGCTCGAGAACACCTCGGGCGGCGGCGCGGAGTTCCGCCAGCTCCTCCCCCTGGAGGACGAGCTATTCCAGTCCCTGCGTCCGGAGATCATCCACGACGTCTACGTCTCCCTCGCCAACGACGACGGCGCCATCATCTCGCAGCCCTACGAGGCGAAGCTCGAGGAGCTACGCTACGGTGAGCCCGCGGACCTGACCTTCGAACTTCTGGAGGACGTGGACACCGTTACGGTCAACCTCGCCTACGGCCAGAGCGCCACCCGGCAGGTGAAGATCTTCCTGCAGAAGGATGCCAGCGAGGACCGGGTGGCGGTTGCATCGGAGCAGTTCGCCCAGGAGGTCGAGCTGGGATCGTCGGCCACCTTCGACCTGACCCTGGAGCTGTTCAGCGGCACCACGGACACGTTCAAGCTGCTGGTCGTCAACCTGCCGGCGCAGATCAACCGGTATTTCCTGGACCCGGCGAGCCAGGCGCGGCTGAGCCAGTTCAAGTTCACCGAGAGCAGCCGGGCTCGGGACGCCGCCCTTCGGGTGTCGCTCCCGGATCGGCCGGGGGAGGAGGTCCTTATGGACCAGCCGATCCCGTTCTACGTGCTGGCGATCCCGCGCCACCGGGCCGACGGGATCTCGCTGTCCGAACCCGCCACCGAGGCGGAGATCGCCGCCCTGGGGGTGGGCTTCGTGCGGCTGGAGCTGGTGCCGCGCGGCGTGGGCAAGCTCCTCGTGCGCGTTCCGCAGTTGTTCTACTCCATCGAGCCCGACGGTGTCGCCGAGGTCAGCCTCGAGCTGGTCAACGATGGCACCCGCCGCCTGGACAACGTCGAGGTGACCACGGAGCCGCCGTACCTGTGGGACGAGCAGGTCGAGCCGACGACGATCACCTCCCTGGACGTCGGAAGGGAGGAGAAGGTGGTTCTCCGGTTCGATCCGCCGGACGACGTGGCTCCCGGCAAGTACGAGGTACGTATCCGCTCCAGCTCGTTCTCGGATGATCGGCCCATCCAGGGCGAGGACAAGACGATCTCCGTCGAGGTCCGCCCCAGGGTCAAGGTCCTGGTGCCGACGCTGCTGGCGCTGGCCCTGCTGGGGCTCGTCACCGGCGTGGTCTACACCGGTGTCCGGCTGTCCCGTCGCTGAACCGCAGGTTACGCTTTCCCGGAGGTGAAACGTGGCTTCGAATGACGATACCCTGATCCAGGCGGTGGACCTCACCAAGCGCTACGAGGACGGGGTCCTGGCGCTGGACCGGCTCAACCTCGAGGTGCGGGCGGGCGAGGTCTACGCCATGCTCGGAGGCAACGGCGCCGGGAAGACCACGGCGATCCATCTGTTCCTCAACTTCATCGAGCCCACCTCGGGGGAGGCCCGGATCGCAGGCATCCCGGCACACCGGGAGCCGCTGAAGGCGAAGGAAAAGGTCGCGTTCGTTTCCGAGAACGTCTCCCTGTATCCCAGCTTCACGGCGATCCAGAACCTGGACTACTTCACGAGGCTCGGAGGTCGGACGGACCTCACCCGCGCCGACTACGAGGCGGTGCTGACACGCGTCGGGCTCGAGACCTCGGCGCATGACAAGCGCCTGCGCGGGTTCTCCAAGGGGATGCGTCAGAAGTGCGGACTGGCCATCGCCATCCTCAAGGACGCCCCCGCCATCCTGCTCGACGAGCCGACGTCGGGCCTGGACCCCAAGGCGGGACTGGAGTTCATCCGTCTCCTGGAGGATCTGCGGGAGGAGGGGAAGGCCATCCTGATGTCCACGCACGATCTGTTCCGCGCGAAGCAAAGCGCGGATCGCATCGGGATCCTGAATCGCGGCCGGCTCGTGGCCGAGCGCCGGCGGGAGGAGCTGCAGCACGAGGACCTGGAGCAGGTCTACGTCAGCTTCATGGCGGGGTACATGGACGAGGCCGCCAACGGTGATCCCGGGCGGGTCGCCGGCGGCCGGGTGGGGTAGCCCATGTTCCGGCTCATCCTCGCCAAGGAGCTCAAGGAGATCCTGTCGTCGACGAAGTTCGCGGTGACCTTCGGCGTCTGCTCCGTGCTGATCGTGCTCGCGTTCTTCCTCGGCGCCCGCGGTTACCACGTCGGACGGGCCCAGTACGACGCCGCCCGGGCCGAGGCGCGCCGGCAGATGGAGGGAGAGACCGACTGGCTGAACGTCTCCCCCACCGTGTTCCTGCCGCCCCAGCCGCTGGCCTACCTGGTGCCCGGCATCTCGAACGACATCGGCCGGTCCACGGAGATCCGCGGCCGGGGAGGATTCCGCAGCGAGGGCAGCCGCTTCGGCGACGAGCCGCTGCTGGCCCTGTTCCGCTTCGTGGACCTGGAGTTCACCTTCCAGGTGGTCCTCTCGCTGCTGGCGATCCTGTTCGCCTACGACGCGGTCTGCGGCGAACGGGAGCGCGGCACGCTGCGCCTGACCTTCTCCCAGCCCGTGCCCCGCGGGACCTATATCCTGGGGAAGATCGGCGGCTCCCTGCTCGGGCTGACGGTCCCCCTCCTGATCCCGCTGGCCGCGGGCGCGCTGATCTTTCAGCTCATGGGCGTGCCCATGTCCGGGGCCGACTGGGGCCGTCTGGGTCTGATCATCCTGGCAGGGATGCTGTTCATCGGGGCGATCCTGGGCCTGTCGGTCCTGGTCTCATCGATGACCCGGCGCTCCGCCACGTCGTTCGTGCTGCTGCTCTCCCTCTGGGTCTTCGGGGTGCTGATCGTCCCGAGGGCCTCGGTCCTCCTCGCGGCCCGGTCGGTGGACGTGCCGTCGACGGACAACGTCCTCTCGCAGCGCAGCCGCCTGTGGGCCCAGCTCTGGCGAGAGGACCAGGAGACGATCAACCGCTTCATGCGGGACCAGATGGACATCCCCGAGGATGCCGAGGACCCGCAGGCGGCGATGCAGGCGGCGGTGGCCGCATTCAACGAGAAGTTCGACGAACTGGCGGAGCAGCGCCAGCGCAAGATCGCCGCGCTGGACGCCCGGCTCGCCGAGGAACGGGCCAACCGGCAGCACTGGCAGCAGCGCCTGGCCCTTGGGCTCGCCCGGGTCTCCCCCGCCTCCACCTTCTCCCTCGCCTCCTCGGAGCTCGCCGGCACCTCCCTCGAGTTGCCGGAGTACTACCGGGATCGCCTCGGCGCGTACCAGGAGCGCTTCGCGGCCTTCCAGCAGGAGAAGACCGGACGGAGCAGCGGCGGGATCCGGATGGTCGTGAAGATGGGGAACGAGGAGGAGGAGGAGCCGGGCCCGATCGACCTGGCGGAGCTGCCGGAGTTCGTCTTCGAGCCGCAGCCGGTCCGGAAGGTGCTCCAGGGCAGCCTGCTCGACCTGTCGCTCCTGGCCTTCTTCAACCTCCTGTTTTTCGCCGGCGCCTTCGTGTCCTTCCTGCGCTACGACGTCCGATAGGTGGAGCCATGCTGCGAATCCTGATCGAGAAGGAGTTCAAGACGACCCTCCTCAGCCCGCGCTTCCTGGGGATCTTCCTGGTGGCGTCGGTCCTCATCCTGCTGAGCATCGGCGTCGGCATCCGGGAGTACCGGGCCTTCGAGGACGCCCAGGCGGCAGCCCGGGCGCTCCTGGACGAGGAGCAGTCCCAGGCCACATCCTGGCTCGGATTCCCCAACCGGGCGTTCCGGGAGCCGGACCCGATGCAGATCTTCGCGAGCGGGGTGCACAACGACATCGGACGCCTTTCCCAGGTCACGAACCTGCAGGAGACCAAGCTCCGCCAGAGCATCTACTCGGACGACCCCATCCTGGCGATCTTCCGATTCCTGGATCTGACCTTCATCGTCCAGGTGGTCCTGTCCCTGTTCGCGATCCTGCTGACCTACGATGCCATCAGCGGCGAGCGGGAGCAGGGAACGCTCCAGCTGGCGTTCTCCAATGCCATCCCCCGGGCGCAGTACCTGGTGGCGAAGTTCGTGGGTACCTGGCTCGGCCTCACGGTGCCCCTCCTGGTGCCGTTGCTGCTCGGCCTGCTTTTGGTGGTCCTGACCGGCGTGCCCATGGACGGGAACCACTGGGCGCGGCTGGGGATCCTCCTTCTCGCCGGCGGCCTGTTCTTCACGTTCTTCATCGCCCTGGGACTGGCGGTCTCCGCGCTCACGCGCCATTCCTCCACGTCGTTCCTGGTCCTGCTGTCGGCCTGGATCCTGCTCGTGCTGGTCATCCCCCGTGCCGGGGTGGTGGCGGCGGTGGAGATGGTCCCGGTGCCGTCGGTGGCCGAGATCGACAGCCGCAAGGAGGGCTTCGAGCGCCGGGAGTGGGAGGCGTACCGGAAGGACCTGCAGGATCGCTGGAGGGAGCGGCAGGGGCAGATCGAGGCCGTCCCCGAGGAGGAGCGCCAGGAGTTCGAGGACACCGTGACCTGGAAGTGGATGGAGCAGGACGAGGAGGACCGGGAGGCCCTGCAGGCCCGGATCGCGGAGAACGCCAGACGCCTGAACGAGGAGGTCCGCGCCCTGAAGGCGAAGCAGCAGCGCCTCGGCCTCTCGCTGAGCCGGGTCTCCCCCGCCTCGAGCTTCCAGCTCGTAGCCCTGGAGGTGGCCGGGACCGGGCTGGAGCTGCGGGAGCGCTACTTCGACTCGATGGAGGAGTACCGGGACCGGTTCCAGCAGTTCGTGGACGAGCAGGGAGGAGGCACATTCACGATCCGGATCGGCCACAGC
>JASFRI010000320.1:0-5048 GCA_050115015.1 Acidobacteriota bacterium | reverse complement strand
TCATTCTCCCGCACAAGGCGGCGGAAAGCGGAGCGGTCCTCCCTGCGGATGTGGCAGGCGAAGGCAGGCAGGCTGAAGGCGGCGCCGTGCTCCCTGCGGAGCTCGGCGTAGAACGGGCAGTCCCAGCACTGCTTCGTCTTGTCCCGGTGGGTGCCCTGCACGGAGTCGTCGCACAGCGTTCCGGCGATGAAGCAGCAAGCACGTCCCCCGTTCTGTCCACAGGAAGCCGTCGGCCGGCCGGAAGGTCGCGGCGGGACAGACGCCCTTCTCCGCCGCGAGCCGGCCTCCCGGCTCACGCCCGCATTCCATGGCCTCCCAGCAGTTCGACCCCATACCTCCACGATGCGCCTCCGGCACGACAGTGTCAATCGCGGAGGCCCAAACTCCTCGCAATCCCCTGAGGCAGTGAGCTTTGGTCAACCCGCACCCGGGGCAGCAGACAGCCTGCGCCCCGGTCGCACCGGCCACCGGAAGGTGCGAGCGCGGCGCCCTGTCCCTCGCCCACGGCTTGATGCGCCGGCCCCTCCGTGGGAAAATCTCCGCACACTTCAGAGTCACGGCAGTTCCGCGGCGAGGCAGAAGTCAACCGGGTCAACCGGGTCAACCGGGTCGGACCATCGCAATCTCCTGTAAGATCAGATCTTCGTGGATTTGAGGGCCCTCCGAAGGACCTTAGACGCCCCATTTCGGGGTCGAAATGGGGCCTCTAAGCGGAGGCGACGGCAAGCCGCGAGCGTTAGAGGGTCCATTTGGGCCCCTGAATGAGCGGTTTAAGCGTCGAAATGGGGTGCTTTTTTCGCCTAACCACCTTGCCGACAGGCAGTTCCCACGGTCCGACCCGGATCGACCCGGATCGATGGCCGATAGGTGATGCGATGCGATGTGAGCGACGGACGGATGGTGGTCTGAGGCTGGAGCTGGACGCCGGGGAGACGGCCGTGTTCCGCCACCTTGTGGAACGGGCCTCGTTCCAGGACACGCCGCCGGAGGTGCAGGACGACATCCTGCGGATGGCGGACGTGATCCTCAAAACGCTGGGAAGCGAGGGGGTCTGACGCCGGGCCCGCCGAACCGCGCGGGGCCGCGGAGGTTGCGCGCAGCCGCGCCGGCCTATCCCTTCTTCCGGTCGCGCTCCATCGCGGCGCGAAGCTTGTCCGCCAGGGAGCCGAAGCTGCCGGACGGCTCCGACCCGGGTGCCGGCGCTTGTGACGACGGGGTCTCTTCCGCCGGAGCCTCCTCGCCGACCGAGGGGTCGACGAGGCTGACGCCGATCCGGCGGCGCTCCGGCTCGACGCTGTCCACGCGGAATCGGTAGCGCTCGCCGGCGGTGACGGCCGCACGCCAGCCCCCCTTCGTCGGCGGAAAGGTCGACATGTGCGCCAGCGCCTCGACCCCCGGCTCCAGCTCCACGAACGCGCCGAACGGCGCCAGGCGGCTGACCCGGCCCTCGATCGTCTTTCCGACGCCGTAGCGCTCCGCCACGCCGAGCCAGGGATCGGCGCTCCGGTGCTTCAGGCTGAGGGAGATCTTGCGGCTTTCGGGGTCCACCTTGAGGACCTGCACCGAGATCTCCTCGCCGATGCCGACCACCGAGGCGGCGCTGGAGACGCGGGTCCAGCCCATCTCGGAGACGTGCAGCAGTCCCTGGACCCCGGCCCCCAGGTCCACGAACGCGCCATAGTCCCGCACGGAGACCACCCGGCCGGTCATCTCGACGCCGGGGGCCAGTGTGCGGATGAGCTCGTCCGCCTTGAGCCGCTCCTCCTCCTCCAGCAGCACCCGGCGGGACAGGACCAGGTCCTTGCCCCCCTCCTTGATCTCCAGGATCCGGAACGTGTAGACCTTGCCCTCGTGCACCGAGGAATCGGTGCCCCGCGCCGTGTCGATCTGCGAGGCGGGACAGAACGCCCGCTGACCGGCAACCCGGACCTCGTACCCACCCTTGTTGGCCCGAACCACCTTTCCCTCGACGGGAAGACCGGCCTCGAAGGCGTTCTGCAGCTGCTCCCTCGACGCGGCCGTCCGGGCCAGGCGATGGGACAGCCGCACGCCTCCGGCGGTGGAGACGACGACCGCCTGGACGCGGTCGCCGACCTGCACCTCGAACACCCCGTCGTCGTTCCGCAGCTCGGCGGCATCCATGGTCGCCTCCCCCTTCCCGCCGACGTCCACGAACGCGACGTCCTCGGTCAGGGAGACGAGGATGCCCTCGACGGTCTGGCCCTCCTCCACGGAACGGGCCTGGAAGGAAGCCTCCAGCATGCTGGCGAAGTCCTCCGCCTCGTCGCCCTCAGGATCCCCGCCCGCCGTCTTGTCGTCGGTCAATGCCTTCCCTCCTTCCTGGCTCCACGGCCCATTCTAGCGCTCGCGACCTCGGGAGAGGGGACGGCGCCTCACGGGCACAGGCTCTCCGAATCCCCCTCCTCGCGGCAGAGCACCCGCGTCTCGATCACGGGGAACCTCGTCCCGGGGCGGGGGGTGAACCGGATGCGCTTCAGGCGGAGGACCTGCCACTTCCCCAGCCCTCCTCCGTTCGGCTCGCAGGTGCGCTGCTCCCGCGAGCGGAACGTGTCCTCCTCCAGCACCGCCGCGTCGTAGACCGGATCGCGAAACACGATGCGGCGTTCCGCATCGGTTCCGACGGCCTCGGTGAGGATCAGGAAGTTCTCGGCGTGTCCCTGGGCGTACACCACCGATCCATCGGCGGCGCTGCAGTGCTCCTGATAGTACGAGGCGCCGACCGGAGTGGGGGCGGCCAGGGCCAGTCCCAGGGCCAGGCGGATGAGCGGATGAAGGCAGCTTGCATGTTCCCTCCCATGAGCGGTTCGAGACCGGTCATCAGGATTAGCTTCATGACCTCCTCGGCCGACCCGAGACCGTGCGAGGAGCGTCTCGGCGCCTCGAAGCGGGGTCCATGGCGCTCGCAACGGGCGGCATCAGACGTTTCGGCCGGACCTCCAGGTCTCTCTTATACGGTCTCGACGAACACGCCGCCAGGTGCGGCCTTCCCCAGGTCCGCAAGGGCGGATGGAACCCGCAACAGGGTTCGGACCTGGAGGCAGCATGGGTTACGCTGGTCCGGGTCCCACGGAGGCAGGCGGATGGACGGGAAGGACGATCGACGCCGGAGGGATGGAACGGCCGGAGGCGGCAGCGGCCACGAGGTGGGCCCGGTCCGTGGCGGCGCCGGATCCCGGGTGTCGGTCCGGGACTACCTCCTGACGCTCCCGGAGCGCTCTCTCCGCTCGATCAGCGCGCTGTCCGCCGGCCTGCTCCGGGAGCTGGGTGAGGCCACACTTCCGGCCGCCGTCCGCCGGTCCAGCCTCTACCGCAACCTCGTGGACGGGACGCTCCGCTTCCTGATCGAGACGGTCGGTGAGGTCGAGACCGTCTATCCCGCCGGGGAGACCCTCACCACCGATTATGCCTTCCGCCGGGCCGCGGGGAACGGCATCGAGCTCGCCGGGATCGTGGCCTTTCGCGCCTCCCCGGTCTGGGTGATGGCCGCGCTGGCCGACCTCTCCGGCGCGGGGAGGACCCTCGTGCGGGAGATCGCCGATAGCCTGAAGGCGGAGGGACTCCTGGACCGCGACACCGAGTTCTCCACCGTCGATCAGGTCCTCGACGGCCTGGAGGCGACCTCCGCCAAGCTCGCCGATACCATCAACGCCCCACCCCTCGATGTCGCCACCCTGCGGCGGGATCTGGCTGACCTGCGAAATGCGGCCCGCCGGATCCCCCCGGGACGGCTGCCGGCGGCGGCCCGGCTCCAGGACCTCTGGCGGGATCTCCGGAAGGAGGCGGCCGCCCAGGAGCGGTCCGTGTTCCAGCTGTCGGCGGCGATGGCGATCTCGACGGTCACCTCCCTTCCCGCGGGCGCCCGCTGGCTCTCCCGGAGCGCCAAGGCGGCGGCCCGGAGGACGGGAGGGATCGTCGCGGACACGCTCCTCGACCACTATCGCCAGCAGCTGGCGACCATCCGGGCGGAGGGCTTTCTCGCCTACTGGTATCGCCAGTTCCGCCCGTACCTCCGCGCCGCCGTCGTCCAGTTCGCTCCTGGCCGGACGACTTTGACCGGAAGGCTGCTCCGGCGCCTCCGGCGCCGGCGTCCCGTCGACCGGTCGTAAGCGGTCGACGTCACACGGACCGACACTTCCCGGGCAACTCCAGGCTCCGGGTTGCCATCCAGCACATCCCTTTTTGCCGGTCGGTGTTGTATCTGCTCCTGCATCGTGTTATTCCGTCCCCACACGTTGATAGTCCACTGATCTGACTGCACGGGTGTCCTGCCTGCCACCGACCCGGGTTCCCAGAACGGACCCGGTGAGCCGGTGCCTTCTCGCCGGCTCGGGAGGAGGTGGGCATGCGATCGGCCCGGCCCGACGGGCCCCAGACCCTGGGGCGTCCTCCACCTTCCCACCCCGCCTGGCACGACACTGCCTGCCACCGGGATCGTCCACCGTACATGGTCTGCCCGCCGGAGAACGGTGGGCCGCTCCATCGATCACTCGGAGGTTTCTCACCATGAAACACCGCTTTGTCCACTCGACCTTGATCGTCGCGATCCTCCTGCTCTGGCTGGCACCTTCCACGGGGCTCGCCGCCTCGCCCCCCCTCGACATGGAGTCGGCGCTCCTGCGAGCCGCCGCCAGCGTCTGTAACGCACCCACCGGCTGTCCCGTCTCGGCATTCCAGCGCGAGGAGATCCTCCCGGGCATCGTCCACTACAGCGCGATCCTCCGGATTGGACCGGGGATGTACGAGACGATCGGCATCCACCGCGTCGTGCGGGAAAACCGTCCCGGGTTTCCCCTGAAACAGAACGACCGGATCTTCCTGCAGCACGGCGACGTCAAGGACTTCACCGGGATGGTCCTCCCGGCGCTCTACTCCGGAAACGTCGACACGGAGTTCGGGCTGGCGATCTACCTGGCACGGAGCAACGTGGACGTCTGGGGGATCGACCAGGCCTGGACCCTCGTGCCGCAGGATCTCCCCGACTACAGCTTCATGGAGAGCTGGGGCCTCGGCTATCAGCGCGACTCGCT
>JASFRI010000319.1:0-5119 GCA_050115015.1 Acidobacteriota bacterium | reverse complement strand
GTCCGGCAGGCCGTCCCCGTTGACGTCCTCGGAGGCGATACCGCCGCCGGAGAAGGTCGGCGGGCTGACCACCACGTCTCGCCGGAAGCGGTTCAGCCAGTCCGCGGAGCGGTGCTCGAATTGGAGACCCGTCGCATCGGTGACGTCCTGGAAGTACCGCCCCTCCGCGGAGGTGGTGGGACCCTCCGCCCTGCGGCCGGGCGGGGCAAGGCGGCGCGCCTCGGCCGCGCCGCGGTCGACGTACTCCGGGGGCACGAAGGGCAGGTTCTCGGCGCGGGCCGCGGCGCCGGCGATCCGCAGGACGAGGACGCCGTAGCGGGCCACCGCCTCCGCCGCGAGCTCCAGGGCAAAGGGATCCGGCTCCAGCTCCAGCCCGCGGTCCGGAGCCTCGAGGGCCCGCAGGACCGCTCGCCACGGGACCGCCAGATCGCGGAACGCGTCCAGATCGTAGGCCTCGAGGGTGATTGCCTCCCCCTCCGGCAGGAAGGTCGCGTCCTCGTAACGGCTGCGGACGTGCGGGATCATCGACTGCTCCGCCGCGTCCACGTCGTCGACGCGGAGGAGGGCACCGCCCCGTGCCCGTGCCCGCTCCTGCGCCCGCGCCAGCAGCTCCCGGGCGAATCCGTCCAGGCCCGCCACCAGGCGGCCCTCCAGCGCCTCCACCCCCGGCAACGAGTCCGGCAGCGCGTAGCGCAGGAAGAAATGCTGGGTGTTGGCGCGGAACAGCCGGACCGGGTCCTCCGTCACCCGGGCGCTCCGGGCCCGGTACGACTGCACCTGCGCCTCGGCCAGCGCCCGCGGCACCGCCATCGAGCCCGCCGTGCCCGGTCGGGCTCCGGGGGCCGGACCGCCGGCGCCCGCGAGCCGCCTCCAGGCGGCCTCGAGCTCCCGCACCCCGATCGTGTCCGTCGCCGCGCTCCGGGACGCGGCCGCCGCGAGGCCCACCACCGCCAGGGTGTGGCGATCGAGAAAGCGCCGCATGGCCTGGACCGCGCCCGGCTCCAGGGGAAGCAGCCCGTCGCCTCCGGCGAGCACCGCCTCCTGCTGCACCGCGAGCAGCGTCAGGAGTCCGTACGCCACCGAGGCGTAGTGGGCGACGTCCGCCGCCTCGAGCCGCACCGATCCGCCTTCCATCCCGATCCGGACCGAGCCGTCGGGTAGCTCCTCGGCGCGGAGCGCGCCGTCCAGGAACGGCCGGAGGGCGGCCTCCGACAGGCTGGTGGCGCCGTCCTCCCGGGCGGCGGCGGAGGCACGCCCCCAGAGGTCCCGGACGCGCTGCCGGGCCAGCTCGATCTTCCGGGACCGGGCCCCGTCGCTCAGCGGGATGCCGAAGATGAAGTCCTCGAGGCGGCTCGCCGTGGCGTAGCAGTTGGCGCTGCGGGCCGACTCCGCCTCCAGGATGGCCTGCAGGATCACCGGGATGCCGGTCCCCTCCAGCGCGGGGTCCACCTCCGGCGCGGGGAGGGCGGCGCCGGTGGCCCCGCACCCCAGCGCCAGAACGACGAGAGCTTTCCGGAGACGCATGGACCTTCATTGTCGGCATCGTCCGGGCCCGGATCAAGGCGGTCCCGGGGCCGGTCCCTTTGTGCCAGAATGTCGGGCCGTCGACATCGCCGGGCGATCGCCCAGGGAGGGTGTGCACGTGGGTAGCACGAGGCCGTCGGAGGATCTCAACCTCAACAACATCGTCGGGCGCCAGTACGATCGGGCCGCGGCCCACGTCAAGCTCCCGAAGGGGCTGCTGGAGCAGATCAAGGTCTGCAACAGCGTCTACTACTTCCAGTTTCCGGTGAAGTTCGGCAAGGACTACCAGATCTTCCACGCCTGGCGCGCCGAGCACAGCCATCACAAGAAGCCACTGAAGGGCGGCATCCGCTACAGCACCATGGTCGACCAGGACGAGATCATGGCCCTCGCCGCCCTGATGACGTACAAGTGCGCCATCGCCGACATCCCCTTCGGCGGCTCCAAGGGCGGGGTCCGGCTCCGCCCCCGGGACTACACGCCGGAGCAGCTGGAGAAGATCACCCGTCGCTACACCGCCGAGCTGATCAAGAAGAACTTCATCGGCCCCGGCGTCAACGTGCCGGCCCCCGACTACGGCACCGGCGAGCGGGAGATGGCGTGGATCGCGGACACCTACGACGCCTTTCATCCCGGCGGTCTCGACAACATGGGATGCGTTACCGGCAAGCCGCTTTCCCAGGGAGGGATCCGCGGTCGCCGCGAGGCCACCGGCCGGGGGGTCGTCTACGCGCTGCGAGAGGTGTTCCGCCATCCCGGGGATCTGGCCCCCATGGGGCTGTCGGGCAGCCTCGAGGGCAAATCCGTCTCGATCCAGGGGTTCGGCAACGTGGGCTACCACGTGGCGAAGACCCTCGCCGAGGAGGACGGCGCCCGGGTGGTCGCCGTGGGCGAGTGGGACGGCACCGTCTACGATCCCCGCGGTCTCGACATCAAGGCCCTCCACCGCCACCACCGGAAGGCCCGGGGGGTCAAGGGATTCCCGGGCGTGAAGCACCTGGACCGGGGGAAGGACTGCCTGGAGATTGACTGCGACATTCTGATCCCCGCGGCCCTGGAGAATCAGATCACCCGGGAGAACATGAAGCGCATCCGGGCGCGGATCCTGGCGGAGGCGGCGAACGGGCCCACCACCCCCGGCGCCGAGGCCTACCTCCTGAAGCAGGGGGTTCTGGTCCTCCCGGACCTGTTCATGAACGCCGGCGGCGTCACGGTCTCGTACTTCGAGTGGGGGAAGAACCTCAACCACATGCGGTTCGGCCGGCTGGAGAAGCGCATGGACGAGACCTACCGGGCGCAGCTCATGGACGCCACCGAGGGGCTGGCCGGGAGGAAGTTCCCCGAGAGGACGCGCGCCGCGCTGATCCGGGGCGCCGACGAGGAGGACCTGGTCGCCTCGGGGCTCGAGGAGACCATGATCGTCGGCTACAACGAGATCCGCGAGACCCGCAAGCGCTACCGGACCGTGGAGGATCTGCGCACCGCGGCCTACATCGTGGCGATCCAGAAGGTGGGCCAGGCCTACCTGGAGCTGGGCGTCTTCCCGTGATCCCGGGGCATCCCGCGTGATGTCGGTGGAGTGGGGCTCCTTCGCTCTCTGGTACGTCGTCTTCCTCTTCTCGCTGACGATCCACGAGGGGGCCCACGCGCTGGCGGCCCATCTCGGCGGCGACGACACCGCCTACCACGGCGGGCAGGTCTCGCTGAACCCGCTGCCGCACATCCGCCAGGAGCCCTTCGGCACCCTCCTGCTCCCGGTCCTGTCCTACCTGGCCTTCGGATGGGTGATGGGCTGGGCCTCGACGCCGATCGACGCCCTGTGGGCCCGGCGGCACCCGCGCCGGGCGGCGCTCATGTCCCTGGCCGGACCGGCGGCGAACCTCCTCCTGGCGATCGGGGCGTTCGCGATCGCCCGGACGCTGCTCGCCGGCGGCGTCCTCGCCGCGCCGGACCGCGCGGACTTCGACCAGGTGGTCCGCGCGGCGGGGAGCTCGCCCTCGGGGGCGGCCGTCGCCCTCGCCGCGGTCCTCAGCATGGCGCTGGTCCTCAACACCCTGCTCGCCGCCTTCAATCTCATCCCGGTGCCCCCGCTGGACGGGAGCGGCGTCCTGGAGGGACTCCTGCCGGAGCGGGCGGCGGATCGCTTCCGCGACTGGGTCGCGGCCCCCGGCACGCGCTGGATCGGGCTGCTGGTGGTCTGGTTCGGGTTCGGCCGCCTGGTGGGGCCGCTGTTCCGCCAGATCCTCCGGGTGCTCCACCCGGGCGTCGCGTACGGCTAGCGGCTAGCGTCGCGCCTCGGTGCTCGCCTCCACCCGGTGGCCCTCGGTGTCCTGCAGGGTGAGGACCACGGTGAAGGGCTGCTGCGCCCGGGCCAGCACCTTGCCGTCCACGGTGGCGTCCCAGGAGATCGACGCGTAGTCCGATCGCGGGACGCCGGAGCCGAAGTAGCTGTCCACCTCGTCGAGACGATCGATCCGCCGCAGCTCCCGGCCCGAGCCGTCCTGGACGACCAGCGAGGCCTGGCTGATGTTCGAGCCCCGGACGACGCCCTCGATCTTGAGGTCCTTGACCAGGAACGAGCCGCCCCAGCGGACGCGGCCGATCTCCGCCACCAGGTCCCCGGCGGTGGCGGCCTCCTCCGGCGTGGGCTCGCTCCGGCTGCCGGAGCCCGCCTCACCGCCCGAGACCAGCCCGCCCAGCCCTCCCAGGCGCTTCTTCGCCTCGGCCTCGAGCTCCCGGCGCGCGACGTTCTCCGCCGCCGTGCTCCAGTCGACGCTGGGGGTCGGGGAGGCGATGGGCCCCGAGAGGCCCAGTGGGAGCAGGACCTGGTCCTTCCCCGGATCCCAGAACGCCTTCGCCGCCCGGCTCCCCTCGGCCCGCATGGAGCGGCTGATCGCCGACGAGAAGACCACGTCGAGGTCCCCGTCCAGGGTGGCGGCGAGCAGGTCGAGGTCCGCCTTCCCCTTCAGGACCAGGTCCGGGGACTCCAGCAGCAGGTTGTCACTTCGCATCCGCCCGCCGCCCAGCTGCAGCGTCGCGGACAGGCGATCGAACGGCGTGCCCTCCGTGGCGAACCGGCTCGCCATCTCCTGGAGCGTCTGCTCCCCGAACACCCCGGACACCTGCCTGAGGATGTCCAGCATGTCGAGGGCGCCCACCTGGCCCTGGGTCACCAGGACCGTCCCGCCCCCGGCCAGGCTCCGCACGATCGCGTCGTAGTCGGCCCCGGCTCCGCTGGCCCGCAGGCTCGCCCGGAAGCGTCCGGAGATCATGCCGTCGAGGTCGAGGTTGTCCGCCAGGAGGCCGTTGACATCGAGGCGCTCCACGTCGCTGCGCACGGTGAACGACGGAGGATCCTGGGCCAGGTCCAGCGTGGCCGCGCCCTGGAAGGTCCCGTCGTAGAGGTTCATCCGGAACGGGTCCAGGGTCACGACCTGCCCCTCGAGCTTCATGCCCGCGTCCATCCCCGTGAAGTCGAGAGTCCGGAACGACCCCTCCTCGATGCGGAGGGTCCCCTCCGCCACGACGTCCCCCAGGAACTCCCCCTCCCCTTCCCCCGACGCCACCGGCTCCGGCGCCTCGTCCTCTACGGACT
>JASFRI010000318.1:0-5132 GCA_050115015.1 Acidobacteriota bacterium | reverse complement strand
TCCGGGGGTGCCGTCTCCCTGCCGCGGCGACGACGGGGTCGTGACGCTGACCGCGCAACTGCGAGACGGGAGGTTCGCCCTCGTCCCGGTGACGCTGACGGAGGGTCAGCGCCGGCTGGACGCCGCGGACTTCCCGGGTCTCGCACGGACGGGGCTCCACGACGGCGCGACGCTGCTCGCGAAGGCGAGGATCACCGGACGGACCATCCAGGAGATCACCCGTCTGGCGCGTCCCGGGGGACTGTCCGGTTCCGGCTTTCTCGCCGCGGACGAGGAGCTCCTCCCGGTTCTGACGGCCGACAACGAAACGGTGGCCGCGCTGGGTCTGACCCACGCGGATCTGGCCGAACCGCTGTTCCACGCCATCAACCTGCTCGCCTCGGAGATCGGGTTCGTCTACCCCTCCCACTCCTGGGAGAACCTGGAGGGCTTCCTCTACGGCGGGCGCATGGTCTTCGTGAGCGGAGAGGCGACCAAGGGCGGGCAGCAGTCGATCTTCGACGACGGCATCCAGGGGGCCTGGGATCTGGATCTCCGGCGGGAGCCGGAGGATCGGGAGCAGGAGTTCCTCCGCGAGCGTTACGGCGATCGCGGCGAAGGAGCGCTCGGCCGGCTCATCGAGGGCCTCTCCCGGATCCACACCGGCGAGATGGTGCCCCAGTACGTGATGCGCTACGGCTTCTACGAGGGGCACACGGAGTACCGTGCGGATCCGCTCGCCATCGCCTTCATCTTCGGGCTCAGAAGCGTGGAGGAGATCGAGGCCGCCTTCCCCGGCCGGCTCCCGGAGCGGCTGGGCGTCCGTCCCGACGGCGAATGAGGTCCCCTGCGAACGGCCCCGCTGCGGGTCGGACCGTCAGAAGTGTGTTACGCGGTCGAGCGGGCAGCCGGACGAGTCCGGCCAGGTGAAAGGGCAGCCAGGACCGCTTCCGTGCTCATCCCACGCCGGGTCCGCGGCGCCGGCCGGCCCACCAATCGTCGAGGGGCATGTTCCGCGACGGGAGCGACTCGAGGACGCCCCCCGGGCTCACCCGTTGCTGACGAGCGCGTACAGGTCCACGGTGGCGACACTGGAGGTCGTGTTGTAGAGGAACACGTCGTACCGCGGAAAGGCCAGGTTCTCCCGGGTTCCCTGCGCCGCCACGAACCGGGGAGAGCCCGCCTCGACAGGTACCTCGAGCCGCAACGGGATCAGCACCGTGCCGTGGTCGACGAACGCCTCGCGGACCGGCTGCTCCGCCGGAACGAGGAGAACACCGATGGCGCCGGGCTGCCGCTGTGCTCCCCGGAGCTGACCGACCAGGCTCAGCAACACGCGGGTGTACCCCTCGGCTTCCAGGACGCCGGCATGGACGAGCCGCGTGGTCGCCTCGGGCGGTACCTGGGGGACCGACGCCTCGGAGAACCGCCGCAGCTCCGCCGATGAGACCGGACCTTCCACCGAGACGGTCCCCCGGACCTTCTGCGACTCGGGGAAGTTGATCACGCGGATGTCCTTCAGCTCCTCCGAGATCGCGTTCCCGGCGGGAAGCAGCAGGAACCCGCCGGTGAGGGCCACGAGCAGGGGGATGGTCGGGAAACGTTTCGGGCGCACGGGGACCTCCTTTCGTCTACTCCGATTACGCGCGATGGGGGAGAGACGTCTACCGTCCGCGGGACGGCGGCACCGACGAGGGCCTCAAGCCGGTATCCCTGTCGCGGGAGGAGGCTCCCGTTGCGGGTCTCCATCGAAGGGGCTAGAGCGTCAGATCGGTGCTCTGCTTCGGGAGCTTCGCCGGAGGAGGCCCCAGCTTCACGTCGTAGCTGTACAGGAGCTTCTCGCGGTTCCCGACCGCTTGCTTCTTCGTCCAGCGGAACATCCAGTCGCCTCCCTTTCTCAGGATCTCCTTGATGATCAGGAATCGTGAGTGGGGAATGTCGATCCAGTTCCCGTCCGAGGGGTCGTCGGTCACGTTGTACTGGTAGACCTGGTCCATGATCAGCTGGCCGGCCTGGCGAGGATTGCAGCAGAGCATGCTCGGATCGTTCACGCTGTGATCGTCGTGATTCACGCCCATGTTCATCTTGTTCGTGAGAGAGCGAGCGGGCTGCGCATACTCGAGGTTCGGGTGATCGCGCACGAAGAAATCGTAGATCCGGTTGAACGGAGGCTGGTTGGGCGGCGTGCGGTAGCGGCACAGCTCCCGGGACGCGACGCTGGCCAGGTCGCCCAGGTTTCCGGAGCTGCTGGACCACTTGCACTCGAAGATCGCATGGTGCTTCGTCAGCCCCTTCACGAGCTCCGGGTTCGCCCCGGCCGCGTCGTAGACGGTCGCGTACTGCTCCGTCGACCGGTACTCGTGGAGCTTCGTGCGGAACTTGACGGGGACCGCCTGGCCGGCCGCGGGCAGCGCCGTCTCGGGGATGCCACCGGGGAAGTTCTTGCGCAGGTAGTCAAAGGCGGCGGCATAGCGGTTCTGCTGCTTCGCCACGGGGACGCCGACCATCTCCTCGACGATCTCGCCCGGCGTGGCCGCATGCGGGAAGCGGTCGAGCGCCTTCATCAGGCCTTTCAGGGAACTCGTCATCCTGCGGTAATCGGGATTCCCCGCGGTGACGTGGTTGTCGAACGTCGTACGATCGAAGGCCATGCTGGTTCTCCCGACGATGGCGGAGCCCCGAACCACGCAAGCTCCCCGGATCTCGAAACTGGAGGAGAAGAGATTATCTTCACGGGGTGCGTCGGGTTCAAGCCCGGGCCGGACCACGGCGCGCGCCGGCCCGCCGCGACGTTCCCCCCGTCGGGGAGGCCCTCCCCGGACCGGTCGGCGGAGGCTCGCAGCAGGGCATCCCCCCGCGGTGTCAGTCCGTCTCGTCCGGAGGGAAGTCGTGTCCCGCCTCCAGGAGGAGGCGGCGGAGGGTGCGCAGGTCGTTGACGATACGGCGGCTGCGGGTGATGTGGTCATGCAGCTTCTGGAGCTTGTAGGCCACGAGCTGGAGCGCGTCCCGCCGGCGCTTCGCGTGCTCCGTCCGGGCGCGGACGATCTCCTCGGTGATGTCCCAGCGGGCCTCGTCGATGGCCCTGGACAGCAGATCGAGGTACTCATAGGTCCCCTCGATGCTGTCGAACGGGGTCTCGGGCTCGCCGCTCACCGTCGCCTCCGTGGGGGTCCCTCGCGCCTGCCGCGTCCTTCCATCGTTCGCCCCTACCCGCCGGAATGGTAGCAGAAGACCCGCCGGTCACGGCGGGGCTCACCCCGGGCGAGGAGAAGGGGCCGGCCCCCGGCCCGCGGCCCGCTCCCGGCTCGCCACCGGACGGAAGGCCGGTGCCGGCTCCGGCGGCCGGTCCACCCAGCCCAGGTAGCGCCGGCGCAGCGTCTCGTCGGAGCCGGCCAGCAGCGCGTACCAGGAGCGGCGCAGGGCGGCGGCGTCCTCCGGGCCGAGCGGTGCCCGCAGACCCGCGGCGCGCATCCGTCGATCGATCTCGTAGAGCGCCAGCGAGGCCGCCGCCGAGACGTTCAGGTACGACGCAAAGCCCGGGGTGGGGATGTAGAACAGACCGTCGGCTGCCTCACGGAGCATCGCCGAGACGCCGAGCTGCTCGCTCCCGAGGACGACGGCAACCTTCTCCCCCAGCGGGACCTCATCCAGCGGCACCGAGCCCGCGGCGTGGTCCGCCGCCAGAACCCGGTAGCCGCGCCCGCGGAGCCGGTCCAGCGCCGCTCCGGGGGTCCGGTACCAGAACAGATCGAGATACTTCTCGCAGGACTTCGTCACCGAGCGCATCAGCTTCGGCCGGCCGGCCGGCTCGATGACGTGGACCTCCTGCAGCCCCAGCACCTCCGCCGTGCGCATCACGGCGGACACGTTGCGGGGATTGGTCACCTGCTCCAGTACCACCGCCACCGAGCGCGTGCGCCCCGCCAGGGCCCGTTCCGCCGAGCGCAGCCGCGCCGGCGGCGCCTCCTCCGGCGGCGGGGGATCGCCGGCTCCTCCCTTGCCGCGTCCGGCCGACGTCCGGGCCGTCTCCTCCCGGTCCGAGGGCCAGGACCGGTGCGGCCGGTCCGGCGCCTCCGGTGCCGACCCCACCCGCCAGGCGGCCCGGATCAGGTCTCCCAGGAACGGGATGTCGAGCGCCCGGCGGACAAGCTCCGGCTCGACCCCTTCCTCCTGCGGCCGCCTCCAGGTATCCCGCTCGTAGGTCTGCCGGATCGACCGCTCCGCCTCGGCGACCTGCTCCCCGCAGATGCGGGCCACCTCCTCGAGCTCGTCCATGTAGCCGCGCCAGCGGTGCCAGCGATTGGGCATCTGCCGCTCCTTCCGGCCCCCCGGGGCCCGGACCATTATCCGCGATGACAAGATGCGATGTCGTTCCCCTTGACGGATCCGCCCCGGCCTGATTGCATGGAGGCAACAGGCCCGGAGGAACAGAGCATGTACAAGGTCGTCCTGCTGCGACACGGGGAATCGGAGTGGAATCTGGCCAACCGCTTCACGGGCTGGACGGACGTCGACCTCACGCCGAGGGGGATCGAGGAGGCCCACGACGGCGCGCGGCTGCTCCGGGAGGCGGGTTACACCTTTGACGTGGCCTACACCTCGCTGCTGAAGCGGGCCATCCGCACGCTGTGGATCGTCCTCGACGACATGGACCTGATGTGGATCCCGGTCCACCGGCACTGGCGTCTGAACGAGCGGCACTACGGCGCCCTGCAAGGGCTCAACAAGGCCGAGACCGCCGAGAAGTACGGCGACGAGCAGGTCCTGATCTGGCGACGGGCCTACGCGACCCCGCCTCCCGCGCTCACGCCCGACGACGAGCGCTTCCCGGGCCACGACCCGCGCTATGCCGGCCTCTCCAAGGACGAGTTGCCGCTGACCGAGGCGCTCAAGAACACCGTCGAGCGCGTCCTGCCCTATTGGAACGAGGTGATCGTGCCGGACATCAAGGTGGGCAAGCGCGTGCTGATCGCGGCCCACGGCAACAGCCTGCGCGCCCTCGTGAAGCACCTCGACCAGATGTCCGAGGACGCGATCGTCGGGCTGAACATCCCGACGGGCATCCCGCTGGTCTACGAGCTTGACGACGAGATGCGCCCCGAGCGTCACTTCTACCTGGGCGACCCCGAGGCCGCGGCCAAGGCGGCCGCCGC
>JASFRI010000317.1:0-5159 GCA_050115015.1 Acidobacteriota bacterium | reverse complement strand
ATATACATCCCACCGATCTACATTTGCCGTTTTCCGTTCAGCGACATATACTTTTGACGATTTGGGCCGGGTAAACCGCCGGGGACGTCCCTGCGGGCACGGCGCCGTCAGGACTGCAAAGTACTGTAAAACATGGACTTGCAATCTCTAGCGGACCTCTCGCCGGTGCTCCTGGCCGTGGCCTTCGCCGTCGTGGTGCTGGCGGTCGGGATGATCCACTTCCTGCGGCGAGGGGACGCGGTCGCCGCGCGTCCCGCGCCGACGGATCCCGGGCAACCGGCCAGGGACGAGACCGAGGACCTGCGCCGCACCATCTGGCAACTGCAGGCCGACAACCGGAACCTCTCGAACTTCTTCCTGCTGCTGCCCGATTTCACGAAGCAGCTGAACAGCCACCTGGAGAAGCGGAGCATCGCTCCGCTGCTCATCCAGATCCTCGACTACCTCTTCGACCCGACGTCGAGCCTCATCTTCTTCACGGGACGGGACCCGGAAACACTGGCGCTCGCGGCGAAGAAGGGCCTCGGTCCGGATGTCGAGCTGGACACCAGCATCCGCTTCGGCTCCGGACCCGTGGGCTGGGTGGCCCGGCACCAGGTCACCATGAGTGAGACCGACTTCGCCAGCGAGGCGGGCATCGCCCGGGGGGACGGACCGATGGACCGGATCCAGTCCCGGGTGGAGCTCTGCGCGGCGATGGTCCATGACAACCGGACGCTCGGTGTCATCGCACTCTGCGGCATGAAGCGGCGGCCGAAGAACGAGAAGAAGATGCTCAAGATGGTGGCGGACCTGGGGTCCATCGCGCTGAACAACTCGATCCTCTTCAAGCAGATCCAGTCCGCCGCGAACTCCGATGGGCTGACGCGCCTGACGAACAAGCGCCACTTCCTGATCCGCATGGGAGAGGAGATCTTCAAGGCGGAGAAGGCGAACACGCCGCTGTCGGTGTTCATCTTCGACATCGACCATTTCAAGAACTACAACGACGCCAACGGCCATCTCGCGGGCGACGAGGCCCTGAAGATCACCGGTCGGCTCCTCCGGGAGAGCACCCGCGAGGACGACGTGACCGCGCGCTACGGGGGCGAGGAGTTCATCGTGATCTTCACCAACACCCCCAAGGACGGCGCCTTCAAGGCGGCCGAGAAGATCCGGCAGGCCATCGAGAACTTCCCGTTCCCCAACGGCAGGACCCAGCCCATGGGGCGGGTGACCATCAGCGGCGGGGTGGCGTCCTTCCCGATCGACGGCCGCACGTCGACGGAGCTGATCTCGGCGGCCGATCAGGCCCTCTACCAGGCCAAGAACGCCGGACGCAACCGCGTGTTCCTCCACGAGACGAAGTACCTCTCGGAGGAAGAGGACGCGTTCTACATCCAGCGCCAGGAGATCTGACCCCCATGCCGAGCGCGATGCGCGCCCCGGGAGCCTCCGAGGTCCGCCCATGAGCCGCCGCGCGGGTAGCGCGAGCCGGAGGGACCGGGGCCTGCTCTTCGACAACGTCACCGAGCTGCCGATGCTGCCGCTGCTGCTCGGCAAGATGAAGCAGCTGCTGGGCACCACGGGGCAGCTGGCGGTGATCACCGTGAACATCGTCCAGGAGCAGCCCCTGGAGCAGGCATTCGGATGGCGGAGCTTCGACCGTCTGATGCGGGAGGTCGCCGAGTTCCTGCAGGACTTCAAGCACCGCCATCTCCGGCGCGAGGATGACGTGGCGGACATGATGGTGAACGGAAACGCCTTCGTGATCCTCCTGTCGGCTCCCCGGGACCGGTCGCGGATCGACCGCGCGGACCTGGAACGGACGCGGGAGCGGCTCCGCGCCCCCCTGCGCGCCTTCCTGGCGGGACGGCTTCCGGCCCGCTTCAACGACTGCTTCGGCTGCTACGTGGGATGCTCGCTGGTCGACAATGACCCCAACCAGCGCCCGGAGCGCACCATCTACCGGGCCCTGGAGATCTCCCAGGCCGACTCCCTGCGCTCCAAGGCCCAGGACCGCGAGGACCGGGAGTCCCTCCTCCGACGCGTACTCCAGGGTCGCCAGATCACCCCCGTCTACCAGCCCGTGGTCGACCTGTCGCGGCAGCGGGTCATCGGCTACGAGGCCCTGAGCCGTGTGCCGGATGGGCTGTTCCGCAGCATCGAGCAGATGTTCCAGGTGGCCCAGGAGGCGAACGCCACCTGGGAGCTGGAACGCCTGTGCCGGGAGACGGCGATCCGTGGGATCGGCCGCTATCCGGGGCAGATGTTCCTGTTCCTGAACGTCGAGCCGGACTCGATCTACGATCCGCAGTTCCGCAGCCCCGAGACCCTGGAGATGCTCGCGGATGCGGGGCTGCAGCCGGAGCGGGTGGTGCTCGAGATGACCGAGCACTCCGGCGTGCAGGACTTCCAGGCGTTCCGCAGGACCCTGGAGTACTTCCGCTCGCAGGGCTTCCGCCTCGCCATCGACGACGTGGGCTCCGGCTATTCCGGGCTCCAGTCCATCGCGGAGGTCCGCCCGGACTTCATCAAGATCGACATGAGCCTGATCCGGGACGTGCACCGCCATGACATCAAGCGCGACCTGATCCACACCATCGGCAAGTTCTCCACGATGTCCGGCATCTCGATGATCGCCGAGGGGGTCGAGACCACGGACGAACTGCGGGAGCTTCGCCGCATCGGGGTCCTCCTCGCCCAGGGCTACCTGTTCGCCCGACCGCACCGCGCGCTGACCGAACCGAGGCTCGACCTGCTGGATTAGCCCGGTTCTTTCGCCGGTCCGAACGGTGGCGGCGACTGGACATGCAGGGGCTCCAGGTGGCGGCAGAACGTGACGGTCCGGCCCGCCCCGGCGACCCGCCGGCGCCGTTGACCCCCCTCGGACCTTGCGCTACAATTCCGCCCTTTCCCGGGCCCAGGGACCACCCGAGCGGCGGGCGAGCAGCCGAAAGGGCTCTTTTTTCAGAGACTTTGGTCATCATGAAGAAGGCCGATCGAAACAAGTTCGAACAGAAGCTGCTGAAGCTCCGGGAGACGCTGACCCGCAACTACCGGGAGACCGCCCAGGACTCCAGCGAGCTGGACGACGGCACCCAGGACTACATCGACTTCGCCACGCGATCGTACACGAAGGAGTTCCTCCTCAGCCTGAGCAACATGGAGCGCCGACGCCTGCAGGACGTCGAGGCCGCACTGAGACGGGTGCAGACGGACGACTACGGCCTGTGCGTGTCGTGTGGGGAGACGATCAGCCGCAAACGATTGACCGCCGCTCCCTGGGTCGAGTTGTGCATCGACTGTCAGGAGGAGCAGGAGCGCGGGATGCCCCGCGGCGGTCGTGGGCTGCAGATCCTGGAGGAGGAGCCGGGCGGCGCCGACGAGTAGCGCCGGCGCCGCCCGATTGCGGTACGCTGGGGGCGTGCAGGGTTCTCGCTTGCGCCCGAGACGCTCCCGGTGCCGGGCCGGGTGCTTCCTCATCGCCGTCCTCCTGGCCACCGCGCCCGGGGGAGCGCGCACGGAACGACTCACCCTGCGTCCCGTGGTGCTGGATCTGCCCGGCCCTCCGGCCCTCGTCATCCCCACGGACCTGGACCGGGACGGCCGCCTGGATCTGGTGGTGGTGGTCGCCTTCACCGAGATCCAGGAGATCGGGGGAGACCGTATCGAGGACCTGGTCCAGGTGACCACGGTCATCCCGGCCCTGTTCGATCGACGGGAGGTGCGCTTCTACCGGGGAGAGCCCGACGGCGGCTACACGCTCGCGGCCCCCCCGTTCCGGCTCCCGCGCTCCGTCCTGAATCTGGAGCCCGGGCCGGAAGGGATGGACCTCGTCGCCCTGACCGACCAGGGGCTCTCGGCGCTCCTGCTGGAGCCCGGCGGCACCCGCCTGCGGCTGAAGCCGGTCCTCGAGGATCCGCCGGTGCTGGCGCACACCGGCGCCTTCTACCCCTCCCTGCGACTGGTCCGGGATCTGGACGGCGACGGCGACGCCGACCTCCTGATCCCGACCGACGGCGGGCTGGCGGTATACGTCTGGAGCCCCTCCGGCCTGCGGCCGGCGGGCCGCCCCCCCCTGCCGGGCTCCACGCCGGGCCGCCGCTGGTACCCGATCCCACGGGTGGGCCACGTGAACGGCGATGCGTTCCCGGACCTGGTCTTCGAGAAGGGGCTCGATCCCTCCACCGGCGAGGGACCGTCGGTGCTCCTGGGCCGGGGTGACGGCTCCTTCGAGCCGGTCCGCGGCCAGCCGGTGGACTGCCACGATGACGGCTCGCAGCTCCGGATCGCGGGCTTCCCGCCCATGGTGGACGCCCGCCCGCGGGACGTGGTGACCCTGCGGGATCTCGACGGCGACCGCCGCGCCGAGCTGGTGCGGAGCCGGGAGCGGGACCGCGGCGACGGCCTGCGCGCGACCCTGAAGGAAGCCCGCAGGCCAGTGCAGGACTATCGCTTCCATGATCTGACGCCGGACCTGGCCGTGGAGACGGATCCGTACTTCGGCATGGTGGTGACCGGGCACACGGTGGACGCGGATCTGACCGCGGAGGGACTCCCCTTCCGGATCGCGAGCTTCCAGGACCTCGACGGCGACGGACGGCAGGACCTGGTCAGCGTGACCCTGGACTTCTCCGTGTTCCAGGCGTTGAAGATCCTCGCGACCCGGAAGGTCGGTATCGGCCTCGACTTCCACGTGTACTGCCAGACCGCCGATCGCCGCTTCCGGGAGGTCACCGGGCTCGACCTCGCCGAGAAGCTCCGGCTCGACCTGGACAACCTCAAGCTCGGGAGGTTCGCCCAGTTCGCCGGGGACTTCGACGGAGACGGCCGTCAGGACTTCGTGCACCTGGGCCGGGGGCGGAGGATCACCATTCATCGGGGGGGGCCCGGGTGCCGCTTCCCCCGGCACCCCGACCTCGCCGTGGAGCTGGAGGAGGAGCCGCCGAGCCTGGATCTCGTGTACATCGGCGACCTGGACGGGGACGGCAGGGCGGACCTCCGGATCACCCGGCCGCTGCCCGCCACCTCCGAGGACGTGAGCGCCCCCGTCCGCATGGAGCTCCACCTGAGCGGGGCCGGCTCATGACCGCTGCGGGCATCGCCTGCCTCCTGCTGGCGGCGCTTCCCGCGGCGCCGGGGGCGCAGCGGGAGGTCGACGGCCTCTGGCAGCGGAC
>JASFRI010000316.1:0-5169 GCA_050115015.1 Acidobacteriota bacterium | reverse complement strand
ATCTCGCTGCTCGCCTCGCTGGCGGTGGCCCTGTACTTCATCCCGATGCTGGCCAGCCGGGAGCGCCCCAGGCTGGACACGTTCCAGACGGCGGGGGTCCGGTTCCGCCGCTTCGTGTCGTGGTCGGCCTTCGCGAGCGCCTACCGCCGTTCGAGGTGGTGGCTACGGATCGCCGGCACCCCTTACTTCGTCGTCCGCTTCCTCATCGCCCTTGCCCTGGAGCTCGTCGGGAAGCTGATCCTGGCGGCGTTCCTGCTGGTGGTGGTCACCATCGCCGGGTTCCTGTGGGTGCTCCGCAAGGTGATCCCCGTCGTCCTCTGGCCGCTGGCGGCGGGCACCCAGAGGATGATGACCGGGCTGCAGAGCTCCTACCCGGCGCTGCTCCGCTGGACGCTGCGGCAGCCGGTGTTCATGACCGCCGTGATCGTCGCCTGCCTGTGGGCCACCTGGACCATCGGCCGCTCGCTGGACAGCGAGCTGCTGCCGGAGGTCCATCAGGGGGAGTTCACCGTCGAGGTCGCGCTCCCGGTGGGCACGCCGCTGGAGCGGACCGATGCCATCCTCGCCCCGGTGGAGGAGGCGATCCTGCAGGATCGGGGCAGCATCGACGCGATGATCCTCACGGTGGGCTACGACGTGACCAACGTGCAGCGCTCCGACGAGGGGGAGCACACCGCCCGCTTCAAGGTCCTGCTGGACTCGCGCTCGCGGAACGCCGTGGCGGAGGACGAGGTCATCGAGCGCATCCGCGATCAGCTCGCGGCGATCCCCGACCTGGACGCCCGGGTCACGCGGCCGGTCCTGTTCAGCTCCCGCACGCCCATCGAGGTGGAGGTCCACGGCGACGACCTCGGCATGCTGAAGGACTACGGTTTGAGGGTGCGGGACGTGCTGGCCGACCTCCCGGAGCTGGCGGACGTGGAGACCACCCAGCGGCCCGGCGCTCCGGAGGTCCAGATCGTCTACCAGCGCGATCTCCTGGCGCGCTACGACCTCAACATCGCAGAGGTGGCCCGCCTCGTCCGCGACAAGGTGAAGGGGAACGAGGCCACCCGCTACAACCTCAAGGACCGGCGCATCCCGATCGTCGCCCGCCTCGCGGAGGAGGACCGCCAGACGGTCGAGGACATCGAACTGCTGACGGTGAACCCCGGTGGAGAGCGTCCCATCCCGCTCTCCGCCGTGGCCGACGTCTCCCTCGGGGAGGGCCCCAGCGAGGTCCGCCGGGTGGACGGGCAGCGGGTGGCGCTCGTGCGGGCCAACATCGCCCTGGGCTCCCTGGGGTCCGCCACCCGGCGGATCGAGAGCGCGCTGCGCAGCCGGATCGACTGGCCCTCGAACATGACCTTCTTCCTGGCGGGGCAGACGGAGGAATGGGAGCGCAGCCGGAACAGCCTGTGGCTGGCCCTGGCGCTCAGCGTCTTCCTCGTCTACGTCATCATGGCCGCGCAGTTCGAGTCCCTCGCGCACCCCTTCGTGATCATGTTCACGATCCCGCTGGCCTTCCTGGGGACCGTGGCGGCCCTCAAGGTGCTGGGAATCAGCCTGTCCATCGTGGTGTTCCTCGGGATGATCATGCTGGCGGGGATCGTCGTGAACAACGCCATCGTGCTGGTGGACTACATCAACACCCTGCGGCGCCGCGGCATGGAGCGGCAGGAGGCCATCGTGACCGCGGGCACGGTGCGGCTGCGCCCCATCCTCATGACCACGGCGACCACGGTGCTGGGACTGCTCCCCATGGCCCTGGGCTTCGGTGACGGGGCGGAGATCCGCACCCCCATGGCAATCGCCGTCATCAGCGGCCTGCTGGCCTCCACCGCCCTGACGCTGGTGGTGATCCCGGTCACCTACGCCCTGGTGGAGCGTCTCAAGGACGTGCTGCACGGACCGAGCACCGTCGAGGTCCAGGACTCCTCCTCCGTCTCCGCCGGGACGGCCCCCGGGACGGTCGGACCATGAGCCCCCGGGACCTCGACCGGGCGGGCCGGCTGACGCGGTTCTCCCTGGATCGCCGGATCACCGTCCTGGTGCTCTTCCTGACCATTCTCGTGGTGGGCGCCGTCGCCGCCACCGGGATCCCCCTGGAGCTGCTGCCCGGGGGCTTCGAGGGCGCCCGCCTGGGGGTCTACATCCCCTACCGGAACACCCCGGCCCCGGAGGTCATGGAGAAGATCACCCTGCCGCTGGAGGAGGAGCTCAGCGGCATCCAGGGGCTACAGGACATCACGTCCTACTCGTGGACGAACGGTGCCCGGGTCAGCGTGACCTTCAAGCAGGGCACCGATATGGACATCGCCTACCGCGAGGTGCGGGACCGGGTGGAGCGCGCCCGGGCCCGGTTCCCGGACGACGTGGAGCGGATCTACTACCGCAAGCACGATGCCTCCGGGATCCCGGTGGCGGTCCTCGGCATGGCCGTGGATCCGAACCTCGTGGACACCTACAACATGATCCAGAACGAGGTGATCAACCGGATCCAGCGGATCGACGGGGTCGCCTCGGTGCAGGCCGACGGGCTCGAGGAAAAGGAGATCCTCATCGAGCTGGATCGTGGCAAGCTGGAGGGCGCGGGGCTGAACATCTACAGCCTCGCCATGGAGCTGTCCGGCGACAACTTCACCATGGCCAGCGGCAACGTCCGTCACGGCGCCCGCAAGCTCCTGCTGCGCTCCGTCGCCCGTTACGACGACATCGAGGCCCTGGAGAACCGGATGGTCACCAAGGACGTCCGGCTCAAGGACATCGCGGAGATCACCTACGAGGAGGCCGAGAAGCGCTACCGGGTCAGAGTCAACGGCTTTCCCGCCTACGCCCTCATCGTCTTCAAGGAGGGTCAGGCGAACACCATGGAGGTCTCGAAGAAGATCAACGCCATGGTCGAGGCCGTGCAGGCGAACCCGCGGATGCAGGGGAGCTACATCATCTCGCTGTTCAACTCCGGGGACGTGATCGAGGAGTCCCTGGCGACACTGCTGAACAGCGGCAAGATCGGCGGCATCCTGGCGATCCTGGTGCTGTTCTTCTTCCTGCGCCGCTTCCGGATGACCGCGATCATCACGCTGTCGATCCCCCTCAGCATCGTCATCGGCCTCACGGTGATGTACTTCGCCGGGGAGAGCCTCAACATCCTGACGCTCCTGGGCCTGATGATCTGCGTGGGGCTGCTGGTGGACAACTCGGTGGTGGTGGCCGAGAACATCTTCCGGATGCACAAGAACGGCATGTCGCGCCGGGAGGCCTGCATCAAGGGGACCGGGGAGATCACCCTGGCGGTGGTCATGGCCACGCTGACCACCATCGTGGTGTTCCTGCCGGTGTCCCTGGTGGAGGGACAGGGGCAGTTCCTGCTTCTGCGACTGGCCATCCCCATCTCCGTGTCCCTGCTGGCGTCCCTCCTGGTCGCCCTGGTGTTCATCCCGCTGGCGGTCTACCTGGTGCTGCCCTCCCGGGGGCACGACACCCGGATCCCGAAGCCGATCGTCCACGTCCACGAGGGCCTGAACCGGGTCCTCCACAAGGCCTACGATCTCACCTTCGAGGGTCTGAACCACGGCTACAACCGCCTGCTGCGCTTCTTCCTGTGCCATCGGCTCGACCTGAGCCTCGGGGTCGTCGTGATCTTCGTGGCCACCCTGGGGCTCTTCAAGACCGAGAGGGTCCGGCTGTCGGAGGGGCAGGACGAGGAGCGCGGCAACTTCGAGATCAGCGTGGAGTTCCCCCGGGACACGACGCTGGAGGAGGCAGGCGACTGGTTCCGCCAGGCGGAGTCGATCCTGGAGGAGCGCAAGGAGGAATGGGACCTCGAGGGCTATTTCGTGTTCCACGCCTCGACCTTCGGCGAGGTGAACGGCTGGTTCAAGACGCCACGGACCAACGACCTGTCCCCGCGGGTCGTCACCGAAGAGGTACTGGACGCGCTGCCGGTGCGCCCGGGAATGCAGCTCTACACCGGCGAGGAAGACGAGGCGGAGACCGAGGTGGGCGAGTCCGTGTTCACGGTCTTCCTCCAGGGGGACGACTACGAGACCCTCGAGCGCACCGCGAAGGAGATGGAGGATTTCCTCACGGGCATCGACGGGGTGCTGGGGGTAAAGAAGTCGGGTGACCGGGAGCCCCAGGAGGTGGCCCTCGTGCTGGACCGGGAGCGGGCCCAGAGGCAGCGGGTCAACCCCGCGGTGGTGGCGGGCGTGGTGGGCTACGCCCTCCGCGGCCAGGCCCTGCCCCACTACCGCGACGCCGGCAAGGACATCCCGGTGCGGGTGCGCTTTCGGGAGGAGGACCGGCAGGACCTCTCGGAGCTGGCGAGCTTCCTGGTCCCCACCGAGACCGGCGGTTTCCTGCCCCTGTCGTCGGTGACCGAGGCGGAGCAGGTCCCCACCTACCGCTGGATCGTGCGGCGCAACAAGCGGGTGTCCCGGACGATCACCCTGGAGCTGGAGGAGGGGGAGCAGGAGGAGACCCGGGCGCTGCTCGGCTACCTGGTGGCCAATACCGATCTTCCCGAGGGCATCACCCTGGGCTCCGACATGCGGCGCCGGCAGCAGGACGAGGACCAGCTCGCCATGCTGTTCGCGGCGCTGTTCTCGATCATCTTCATCTATCTGCTCATGGGCTACCTGTTCGAGAGCATCGTGCTGCCGCTGTCCATCATCCTGACCATCCCGCTGGCGGTGATCGGGGTCGGCTGGATCCACTTCTTCTTCGGTCTGAACATCGACTTCCTGGGGCTGGTGGGGGGCATCCTCCTCATCGGCGTGGTCGTGAACAACGGCATTGTGCTCATCGACTACGTGAACCGCCTCCGGACCGAGGGCCTGGCCCGGCTCGACGCCCTGCTCACCGCAGCGGACCGCCGGTTCCGGCCGATCATGATGACGGCCCTGACCACGATCTTCGGCATGATCCCGCTGCTGATGGGGAACAAGAGCAGCATCGGCCTGAGCTACACCAGCTTCGGGATGACCCTGATCGGCGGGATGACCACCGCCACCCTGCTCACGCTGCTCGTGGTGCCGGTGTTCTACACCCTGTTCGACGATGCCCGGGAGATCTTCGGCGCCTGGCTCCGCAGGGTCCTCGTCTGGGGCGACCGCCGGGCCTCCTCCGCGAGCGCCGCAACCGGCTCCGGCGCCGCGGCCAGTTCCGGTCCCGCGACCCCGTCGTCCT
>JASFRI010000315.1:0-5173 GCA_050115015.1 Acidobacteriota bacterium | reverse complement strand
ACCCAGCGCTTCTGCTTGTTCGGGTTCTTCGTCGGCTTCCCCTCCCGGACCTCGACGATCGGCGGCTTCAGCACGACGTCCAGATAGCCATGGTCGCCGTAGAGGTCGCTCACCCCGCGGAGATCCTCGTCCAGCTTCTGCGGGTGGTACAGCGACTTCTTGCGACCCCAGAGCTTCCACCACTTGTACTCCTTGGTGAGCTTCAGCGTCCGCCGGAGCCGCCGGTCCGAGAACACCGTGTTCCCGGTGAAGTCCAGCTCCTTCAGCTTCGTCTTGCGCCCCGGGTCGATGTTGAACCGCAAGGCGAGGCTACCGGGGTCCACCTCGTCGAGGGTGTAATCCACGCGCGGATCCAGGAAGCCCTTGGCTCCGAGCACCCCCTTGATCACCTCCACCGTCTCCTGGATCGCGCTGTAGTCCACGGGAGATCCGATCCGGACGGTGATGTCGCGCTCCGTGAGCTGCTCCTCGATCTGGGTCTCCGTGATCGCCTTGTTCTTCTCGTACTCGACGCTGTTCAGCCGCGCCCGCTCCTTGACGTGGAAGATGACGATCTTGCCGGTCTCCCCATCCCGGGACTCCACGCTCAGATCGTCGAACAGGCCTCGTTCCCAGAGATGGTGGAACTCCTCCCGGATGCGGGCCTCGTCATACGGATCCCCCACCTTGAGGGTGGTGAGGCGAAAGAAGGCCGTGGCGGACAGGTTGTCGTTGCCGTCCACGACGAGCTCCTCGATGACAGGGGGCGCGTCCTGGCCGCGCAGGAGCGTGGGACCGAGCCCGAGCAGGACCAGCAGGAGCAGGCCCGAACGCATCCGGCCGCGGCGGGCGGGCCCGTGCCGCGGCCGGGCCGCCGGGGCAGCAGCGGTGGGCGCCGGAGCGGCCGATCCCTGCGGAGAGCGAGGATCCCGAGACAGGACCGGCGGCAACCTCGTGGACAAACGGTTCCCTTCGCTTCCTCCGGCCGCGTACCACCGGCAGCCGATACCTGCGCCCTCGCTCCGAGGGACCGTTCAAAGGGACTATCGGGATCGGGAAAAAGACGGCGAAAGCCCTCACCGCCACCCAGCGACGGGCATGGACCGCCCCTCAGTGGGCAGGTTCTCCCTGGACGACACGGAATCCCAGGGTGTCCTTCCTCTCCTCGTCTTCCTCGACGAAGACCTCCACCTTCTCGACATCGCTCCAGCGCCCCTCCAGCAGACGCTTGGAGATCTCGTCCTCGATGTGCTTCTGGATCGACCGCCGCAGCGGACGGGCGCCGAACGGGAAGGGGTTCCGCTCCGCGTCCGCGGCCAGCGTGTCGCGGCAGCTGTCCACGATCCAGCGGACCGCGCTCTCCGTCAGCGTCACCTCCAGCCGCTGCTGCCTCAACGTCCGGTTCAGCCGGGCAATGAGGAGCCGCGTCACCTCACCCATCTGTGCTTCGCTGAGGGACTCGAACACGATGATATCGTCGAACCGGTTCAGGAACTCCGGCCGGAACTGCTTCCGGAGAGCCGTCTTCACCTTGACCGCGATCTTCTTGTCGATCTCCGATTTCGGCTCGTTGGGGCTCCCGAGCCCGATGAGACGCTTCTGGATCTCGCCGGAGCCGACGTTCGAGGTCATGATCAGGATCACGTTCTTGAAGTCCACCGTATCCCCGTAAGCATCCGTGATCTGGCCGTCCTCGAGCACCTGCAGCAGGATGTTGAGCACGTCCTCGTGTGCCTTCTCCATCTCGTCGAGGAGTATCACCGAGTACGGCCGGCGCTTCACGCGTTCCGTCAGCTGCCCCCCCTCCTCGTGCCCCACGTAGCCGGGAGGAGAACCGATCATCTTCGCGATGGAGTGCTTCTCCATGTACTCGGACATGTCGAACCGGATGAGGGCGTGCTCGTTCCCGAACAGGAACTCGGCCAGGCTCCGGGCCACCTCCGTCTTGCCGACACCGGTGGGACCGACGAAGATGAAGGACCCCACGGGCCGGAGGGGGTTCTTCAGTCCCGCACGGGACCGCCGGATGGCCCGGGACAGCGCGTCGATGGCGTGGTCCTGTCCCACGATCCGCTCATGCAGGTGCTCCTCCATCCGGAGGAGCTTCTCCATCTCGTCCTTCTCCACGAGGGACAGCGGGATGCCGGTCCACTTGGAAATGACCTCTTCGATGTCACCCTTGCCCACCTCGAGGATCAGGTCCTTCTCCCCCTCGCTCCGGCGCTGGAGCTCCTCCAGCTTCTGGCGGAGCATGACCTCCTCGTCATGGTTCTGCACGGCCTTCTCGAAGTCCTTCTCCGTCAGCGCGCGTTTCATGTTCCGCGTGGCGTCGCGGATCTCCGACTCGATCTTCCGGATGTCCTGGTAGGCGGTCTTCTTCTTCAGTTTCACCCGGGCGCCGGCCTCGTCGATGACGTCGATCGCCTTGTCGGGGAGGAAGCGATCGGTGATGTAGCGGTTCGCGAGGTAGACCGAGGACCGGATGGCGTCCTCGTCGTAGCGCACCTGATGGAACCGCTCGTAGCGGTCCTTGATCCCCATGAGGATCTCGATCGCCTCCTCCTCGGAGGGAGGGGCGATCTTGATCGACTGGAACCGGCGCACCAGCGATCGGTCCTTCTCGATGTAGCGGTGGTACTCACGGGGGGTCGTGGCCCCGATGCACTGCACCTCCCCTCGGGACAGCGCCGGCTTCAGGATGTTGGCCGCGTCCAGGGAACCCTCGGCGGACCCGGCACCGATCAGCGAGTGGATCTCGTCGATGAAGATGATGACGTCCTCGCTCCCGGAAAGCTCGGCGATGATCCCCTTGAGCCGCTCCTCGAACTGCCCACGGTACTTCGTTCCGGCAACGATCAGCGAGAGGTCCAGCGCGAGGATCCGCTGGTCCGCAAGGGTGGGGGGAACGTCGCCGTCGACGATCCGGCCGGCCAGCCCCTCGACGATGGCGGTCTTGCCCACCCCGGACTCGCCCAGCAGGACCGGGTTGTTCTTCCGGCGCCGGGAGAGGACCTGGATGACCCGCTGCAACTCGGCGTCCCGGCCGACGAGCGGGTCGAACAGGCCGCCCGCGGCCATGGCTGACAGGTCCTTGCTGAACTCGTTGAGGAACGGCGTCTCCTTCTTCTTCCGGGGGATGGACTTCCGCTTCAGGATGTTGATCGTGTCCTCGCGGACCGCGTAGAGACGCATTCCCTTCTCGAACAGCATGCGCCCGGCGGTGGAGTTCTCCTCCCGCAGGAGCCCCAGCAGCAGATGCTCGCTGCCGATGTGGGGGTGCATGAGCCGCTCGGCTTCCTCCTCGGCGTAGGACAGCACCCGCTTCGTCTCCTCGCTGAAGGGGATTTCCACCGAGGGTGCGGTCCGCTCCCGGGAGGGGCCACGGTCCTCCAGCTCGGACCGGAGCGAGTCCATGTCGATGTTGAGGCGGGAGAAGACCTCGCGGATGACCTCGTCACCTTCCTTCAGAAGCCCGAGCAGCAGGTGCTCGGTCCCGATGACCTTGTCGCCCACCTGGCTGGCCTCGTAACGGGCCAGGAACAGCACTCGCTTCGCCTTCTCGGTGAACTTCTCGAACACGGCGGCTCTCCGGACGTGACCCCGGCCCGGTTCTTCAGGCAGCCGGGGACCTCATGGTATCACAACAGGAGCCCCCCTCCGGAGGCCCCCCGAGGACGCCTAACTCCTTGGAGAATAATAAGCTCTCCGGCCCGCGGCGTCGAGGGCGCGGAGCTTGCCGTCGCTGAGGAGCAGCGTCCGATCGCACAGCTCGGCGAGCCGTTCGTTGTGCGTCGCCACCACGGTCGTCAGGCCCCGATCCCGGTGGGCGCGGCGGAGAACCTCGAAGACCTGGACACTGGTACGGGGGTCGAGGTTCCCGGTGGGCTCGTCCGCCAGGAGCAGTTCAGGACGGGCCGCCAGCGCCCGGGCAATGGCGACCCGCTGCTGTTCGCCACCGCTCAGCTGGGACGGGCGGTGGTGCGCTCGCGCGGCGAGTCCCATCTCGGCCAGCAGGGCGCGGCCCTCGTCCCCCACCGCGGCCCGGGAGTCGCCCCGGATCAGCCTCGGCATCAGGACGTTCTCCAGGGCGTTGAACTCCGGAAGCAGGTTGTGGAACTGGAACACGAAGCCGATGTGCCGGTTGCGGAACGCCGCCAGTTCCCGGGGAGAGGCCCGGAAGACCTCCCGGCCCGCGAAACGGTAATCGCCGGCATCGGGACGGTCCAGGGTTCCGAGAAGATGGAGGAGGGTGCTCTTGCCGACGCCGGACTCCCCCACGATCGCCACGAGCTCGCCGCGGACCAGATCCAGATCCAGGTCCCGCAGCACCGGGAGCATGGACTCCCCGGACCGATACGACTTCGAGAGGCCCCGCAGGGAGACGAGGTCACTCATTCCGGAGCGCCTCCACCGGGTCGAGACGCGAGGCGCGCCAGGAGGGGTACAGGGTCGCCTGGAACGAGATGAGGACCGCGATCAGCGCGGTCAGGGTGAAGTCCAGGGGACGCACCTTGAAGGGCAGGTACGGGATGAAGTAGACGTCCGGGTTGAGCGTCCAGAGACGGTAGGTGTCCATCACCCAGGAGACGCCGATCCCCAGCACGAGTCCGACGAGGGTGCCGACCACGCCGATGATCAGTCCCTGGAGCTGGAACACCATCATCACCGACCGTGAGGTCGCTCCCATCGAGACGAGCGCCCCGATGTCACGCACCTTCTCCATCACCATGAGGATCAGCGTGGAGACGATGTTGAGGGCCGCCACGAGCACGATCAGGGTGATGACCAGGAACGCGACCATCTTCTCCAGCCGGAGCGCCGAGAAGAACGCCCGGTTCTGCTCCATGAGGTCGTTGACGTAGAACGCACCCCCGAGCCGGGACTCCAGCTCCGATCGCACCCTCGCGGTGTGATCCAGGTCGTCCAGGCGGACCTGCACCGCGGTCACCGTGTCGCCCATGGAGAACAGCCGCTGGGCCTCGTCCAGGTGCATGTAGAGCCTCGTCGTGTCGAAGTCGTAGAAGCCCGAGTCCGCGAATCCGGCCACCACGTACGAGACGCTCCGGGGACGCACCGTGAAGGGCGACAGCCGCGCCCGGGGGATGATGAGACGGACCCGGTCACCCACCTTGACGTGGAGCGTGCGTCCGAGCTCGGACCCGAGGAACACCGTCGCGAGCCGGGCGGGCTCGCC
>JASFRI010000314.1:0-5173 GCA_050115015.1 Acidobacteriota bacterium | reverse complement strand
AGCAGGTTCTCCACCTCGTCGACGATCTCCTCGAGGCGGCGGGGCGACACCGGCCGCTTCTCGCAGGCCTTGAGCAGGCCGTTGAGCAGCTTCGATCGGTCCCACGCCTCCCGGCGCCCATCCTTCTTGACGACCATGAACGGGATCTCGTCGATGCGCTCGTACGAGGTGAACCGTCGGGAGCACCGCTGGCACTCGCGGCGGCGCCGGATCACCGTCCCGTCCCGGGTCTCCCGGGAGTCGACCACGCGATCCTCCACCTCACCGCAGAACGGGCACTTCATGCCGGATCCCCTCTCCCCGCCGCCCCGCGGCGGCGCGCCGTCGGACGGCGTGCAGGTCCCCGGCTCATCCGGAGGTGCGGGCCAGCCGCCCGAGGTCGCCGACCCGGTTCCCCGACCGCCAGAGGAAGAAGAAGCCCATGACGATCATCGGCAGCATGGAGATCAGCCACAGAACCAGGGCGGTCGCCCAGGCACCGGCCCGATCGGCACCGAAGATCTGCTCCAGGGCCAGCTCGCATATTATATGGTACCCGCCGGCGCCGCCGGGGGTCGGTGTCGAGACGCCCACCGCCAGCAGCGGCACCAACAGCAGGGTCGCGCGGAACGGGAATCCGTCCGGGAAGTGCAGCCCCATCGCCAGCACCCCGAACCAGGTGGCCCCGGCGATGGCCAGCCAGACCGCCACCGACGCCCCTACCGCCACCAGCGCCGGCCCCGGCCGGGAGAGCACCGCCATCCCGCCGACGAAGCTCTGGGCGATCCCCAGCGCCCGGTCCAGCGCGCCTCCCTCGTGGACGTGCAGCAGGCCCCGGATCCACCGGAACAGCGTCGCCTCGAACCGTGCCACCAGGAACAGGACGGGGATCGCCACCAGCATCGCCACACCCGCCAGGGGGGCCCAGGCCAGCGTCTTCGCCCACAACGACGACTCGCGGGCGCCGCTGTCCAGGTCCCCGGCGAACAGCAGCAGGTAGGTCGCCAGGAAGCCAAACACCGTGAGCGTGTCCAGGATGCGCTCGACGCCCACGGTGGCGATGGCCGAGCTGCGCCGTATCCCCTCGCGGCCGGCGAGCATCAGCGGCCGGACCAGCTCCCCCACGCGGAACGGCAGCAGCGTCGAGGCGAAGTAGCCGATCACGGTGGTGGAGAAGAGGTTGTAGAACCCGACGTGCCGCTTCACCGGGGCCAGCAGCAGCCCCCAGCGCCAGGCACGCAGGACCAGGTGGAGCATCTGCATCCCCACCGCCACCGCCAGCAACGGCACCGACGCGTCGCCGATGACGCCGAACGCCTCCCACAGCACGTCCCGCGCCAGCCACACGAACCAGGCCAGCAGCACCATCGCGGCGATCACGCCCCCCCAGGCGCGCAGTCCGGAGCCGCGGACCGGGGCCCGGGCGGCCGCCGCATCGGGAGGGCCGGGGGTGTGGGGTGGGGTCGTCAAGGTCTGCAGGGCCGGCGTGGCTTCCGGGAGGACCATCCCCGCCGGAGCCGCGAAACTCTATCCCAAGGCCGGGAAACGGTCAACGCCCCCGCGGGTCCCCGCTCCACCGGCCGCGGCGCCGGGCCCGCCCGACCTCCGCGGGCTCCGGCGGCCCGTCTCAGCCGGACGGCCCGAGGAGGGCACGGGCCGTGGAGGTGCCCAGGCGGTCGGCGCCCGCGGCCAGGAGATCCCGGGCCTGCTCGGGGGTGCGGATGCCGCCGGCGGCCTTGATGCGGATCGCGGTGGGTGCCAGCTTGCGCAGCCGGGCGACGTCCTCCGGCCGGACCTCGCCCACCGTTCCGGTCCCGGTCTTGAGGAAGGCGGGCCCGCTCGCCGCCACCGCCTTCACCGCGCGCTTCAGGGCGTCCTCGGGCAGCAGCGCCATCTCCAGGATGAACTTGTGGACGGCCTCCGGGGTCCGCTTGCGGATCTCCCGGGCTTCCTCCTTGATCGAGCGGAAGTCCCCCGAGCGCGCCGCGCCGACGTGGATGACGATGTCGAGCTCCGTGGCGCCGTGCTTGAGGCACTCGAGGGCCTCGAAGACCTTGGCGAGGGTGGTGGAGGCCCCCAGCGGGAACCCGATCGCGGCGCTCAGCGCCACCGCGCTCCCCTCGAGGGCCCGGTGGGCCTCCGCGACCCAGACCGGCGCCACGCAGACGGCGGCGCAGCGCAGATCGCGCGCCTCCCGGCAGGCGGCCAGCACGTCGTCGCGGGTGGTTCCCGGGGCGAGGACCGCCACGTCGATGCATCCGGGGATCGTGGCCTTCTCGGGCTGGCTCATCGCGTCAGACCTCCTCGGCGAAGGGCATGCGTGGCTCGACGCGGACGGCCTCGTGCCGGCCGACGCGGACCGTCCCCGGCGGCAGGCCACGCCCCTTCTTCACGTGCCGCCGCTGCGTCACCATCACCTCCACCTTCCCGCCACCCCGGGCCTTCGAGTGGAACGCCGCGAGCTGCGCCGCCTGTTCCAGCGTCGCCCGGGGCAGCCGCGGCAGGCGATCGGGGTTGCGGACCACCACGTGGGCCCCGGCCCTCCCCTCGGCGTGCAGCCAGAAATCCTGGCCCGCCGCGACCTTGAACGTCAGCACGTCGTTGTCCTTACCGCTCCGCCCCACCAGTATCTCCATCCCGTCTGCCGAGCGATAGCTCCGGATGGGGAGCACCTCCGGGCCCCGCGGCCGGGCGGCCGCCGCCTTGCGGGTGCGGGGCCGGCGCACCACCCGCAGCAGCCCGTCCTTCGCGAGCGCCCTCTCCAGCGCCGCCACCTCCTCCACCGTCCCGAGCCCCTCCAGCCGCCCCGCAGCGTCCCGCAGGCCGGGGAGCCGGGCGGCCACCTCCGCCAGGCGCCGCTCCACCGTCCTGCGGCCCCGGCGGGACTTGCGCGCCCGGTGGAACAGGCGGTCGGCGTTCTCCTGCAACGACAGCCGCGGATCGATCGCCAGCGTGACCGGCCGCCCCTCGGCGTCGAAAGGGTCCGGCACGGTCACCCGGTCCCCCTCCACCCGCGCCTGTCCCAGGCCCGCCAGCAGGACGTTTCCCTGCCGCACGAGCTCCTCCGCCTCCCCCTCCCGGGAGAGGTCGGCCTCGAGCCGGCCGTGCAGCCGCTCGAGACGGCGGATCTCGCCGTGCAGGACGGCGCGGAGGGAGTCCGTGGCGGCCTCCCGCCGCCGGACGCGGTCCAGCGCCTCCCCCCAGGCGTCCAGCGCCTCACCGGCGCTGCCCATCTCCCGGAGCGCGCCCCCCTCCGGCGGCGGCACCGCCACCGCGGAGGGGATCGGCACGCCGCCCCCCGGGATCTCCAGGAGACAGGGACGGAAGGAGGCGGCCTTCACGGTCTCGACCACCCCGCGGAACGCGGGCCAGGGGTCCTCGCCCCGGAGCGCCTGGCGCTCGAGGGCCTCGGTCACCGTGCGGCCGAGGCCCTGGACGGCGCCGCGCAGCCGCCGGCCCATCCCCTCCGGCGGGCCGGCCAGCTCCCGGAAGCGGGCCTCGTCGATCCCGTCGGGGGTGGGACGCCCTGGCGGATCCGGGGCGGTCCAGACCTCCCCCACCGCGAAGCCCCGCCGGCCGGAGGCGGCGCGGGCGCATCCGAGAACCCGGGCATCGGGATCGATCCACCAGAGGTTCGCCCGGGCCCCGAACAGCTCGACGACCAGCCGGCGGTCCGTCCCGGCGCGCCGGAACTCCAGCGCCGCCCAGCGCTCCCAGTCCGGACGGCAGATCCCGGCGAGGGTCGCTCCGGCCAGCTCGCGGAGCAGCAGCCCCTGGAAGGGCGTGGGCGGGGACGGGGGGGCGGCCCGGAGCCGCGTGCGGTGCAGGCGGGCGGCGCCGGCCTCGATGCCGAGATGCACGCGGACCCGGTCCCCGCGGCCGTCCTCCCGCCCCCACCCGTCCCCCAGCAGGAGGACGAGGCGCTCGGGACCCTGGGGGACGACGCGGTGCAGGGGCAGGCCCAGCGCCTCCGCGCGTAGCTCGCGGACGGCGGCGTCCAGCAGGAGGGCATCCATCGACAGGACGGGCCGGGGCGGACCGCCGGGATGGGCGGTCCGGTGTGCGTTCGGGAGCGAGCCGGGGCTCAGTGGTCCTGGGTCGCCAGCGACTTGGAGACCGCCTCGTCGACCTGCGCCTCCACGTCCGTCTCGGCGAGGCTCTGGACCTCGGCGATCTCGCTCACGATCAGGTACTTGGCCTTGTCCAGCATCTTCCTCTCGCGGTAGGAGAGGTTCTTGCTCTGGCTGAGGAACGTGAGGTTCTTGAAGACGGTGGCCACGTCCACGATGGAGCCCGTGCGCATCTTCTCGCAGTTCTCCTGGTAGCGGCCCTTCCAGTCCCCGGTGATGGCGATCTCGCCGTTCTGGAGCACCCGGTAGACCTTCGGGATCTGCCGCTTCGTGATGATCGGCCGCAGCCCGACCTGCTCCGTGTTGCCGGTCGGCACGAGAACCGTGCTGTCGTTCGCCAGGATCCGGAGGGAATAGAACGTCCCCTCGGCCTCGCCGAAGGTTTTCGACTCGATCTCCTGGATAACTCCCACCCCATGATTCGGATAGACGACCTTGTCGCCGATTTTGAAGTTGTTCACGCCGTTCCCTCCCCCCCGCCGTGGGTTCCGTGGGCTCGCCGCCCGGGGGTATGTGCTGATTTTACCGCAGTTGCGGCGATTTCGCAAACCCCGGGCGGTGCCGTGGGCCTGGGATTCAGGAGGGGTCCAGGGCGGTGCGGACGGCATCGGCGACGATCCCGGCGAGGACGCCGTAGAGGCGCTCCCCCTCCTCCCGGGAGGCGGCGGCGGGATCGCCGAAGTACGCCCTCTCGCCGCCCATGGCCCGGAAGTCGTCGATTCCCTTCCGGATCTGTTCGGCGAGGTTCACCCGGTTCGCGGGCAGCGTGGACAGGATCGCGGCATCGACCCGGCCGCCGGCGGCCAGCACCAGGGAGGTCTCGTAGCCCCCGGCGTGCCCGCCCCCCTCGAGGAACTCCTCGCCGAGGGCGGCGAGATGCCGGCGGCGGGTGTGATCCGGGAAGACCACGCGGCAACCGGCGGCGGCCGCCTCCGCGGCCACGTCCCGCAGGACCCGCAGGTGCTCCGGCTCGAGGTGGCCGTTGACCAGGCAAACGAGCGGTCCCCCCGGCGGGGCCAGCGACCGGCAGAGGTCCGCCAGCAGGCCTCGCGCCGCCTCCGCGG
>JASFRI010000313.1:0-5185 GCA_050115015.1 Acidobacteriota bacterium | reverse complement strand
GCTTCCTCACCGCGCCGCTCCTGGCGGCGGCGGTACTCGTCGCCCGGACTCCCCTGCCGCGGCGGCCGCTCCTGGCGGTGCTCGGAGCGATCGCCCTGCTCACGCTGCCATCGGCCCGGGCGCACCTGCTCAGCGGACGGGACTTCGGCGACGTGCCGACGGTCCCCACCGAGCTCGGTCCGCTGCCGATGTCGCTGGTCGACCCGCACGGGATCAGCGACGAGCGCGCCTTCTACTACCAGGCCACGGGGCTGCTCCGGCGCCACCCCGGCTCATTCCCGGATCACCCCTGGGCAAGGCGCGGACGTGCGCTGGCCCGGGAGGGGCGTCGGGTGGAGGTCTCCTTCGTGATCGGGATGGTCGGCTACTTCGCGGGTCCCGGCGTCCACCTGGTGGACCCGAACGGGCTGAACGATTTTCTCCTGGCGCGCCTGCCGATCCCCGCGGGGGAGCCCTGGCGCATCGGACACCTGACCCGCGCCATCCCGGCGGGATACCTGGAGACGCTCGAGACCGGCCGCAACGTGATCGCGGATCCCGGGCTCGCGCAGGAGTACGAGGACGTGCACCGGATCATCGCGGGCGATCTCCTCGCCTCCGGCCGTCTCGGGCAGATCGCGCGGGTGAACCTCTTCGGGCTGGCCGGTGCGGGAGGCTGAGGGCCGGCGGGCCCGTGCTATACTCGGGACCCGTCGCGCCTCGGAGGTCCACGCGAGGAGGTTCGGTGCGCTGCCAGAGCTGCGGACACGAGTTCGACGCCTTTCCGGGAGAGCCCTGTCCGGCCTGCGGCCGCACGACGCCGGAGCCGGAGGCCGTGGGACCGGCCGGAGGTACCGCCGGCGCACCGCCGCCGTCCGCCGGCGGCTCTTCCCCCTCGCAGCCGGGTGGCGGGACGGCCGTCCCACCGCCCGGAGGAACGCCGGCGGGTGGGATGCCGCCTCCACCGCCGGGAGGTCCGCCTTCCCCACCGTCCGGAGCCACACCGCCGCCACCACCGCCCCCTGACGGTCCTCCCTGGGAGCGCGAGCGATCCGTCGGCGGGCTCCTGCAGACCCTGAAGGGGGTCCTGCTCGAGCCCGGGCGGACGTTCCGGGACACCGCCCCGGAGGCGGGGATCGGCTGGCCGCTGCTGTACTGGCTGATCTTGACGGCCGTCGGCACGCTGGCGGGGATGTTCTGGGGCGTGATCTCCGGCTCCGCCGGCCTGGCCATGCTGGAACCGTACGCCCGGATGTCCCCGGAGGCGGCCGAGCTCTACGAGATCCTCCAGGGCCAGACCGCCGCCCAGGGCCTCCTCTATGCGCTCCGGGTCCCCGCCTCCCTCGCCCTCGCGCTGCTGTTCCTGTTCATCTGGACCGCCGTGGTACACCTGCTGCTCATGCTCGTGGGGGGTACGGAGCGCAGCTTCGAGGCGACGTTCCGCGCCATCGCCTACGCGGCCGGCTCCGCGGCGATCTTCGAGGTGGTCCCTGCCTGCGGCTGGTTCATCGGCCTGGTCTGGTCGATCGTGGTCCAGATCATCGGCGTCAAGGAACTGCAACGGACCTCCAGCGGGAAGGCGACGTTTGCGGTCCTCGCGCCGCTTCTGCTCTGCTTCGCGTGCTGCATCGTGTGGGCGGTTCTCGTGTTCAGCTTCCTCGTCGCCGCCGGCCAGAGCTGAGCCCATGGACGGAACACCCGCGGCCGCATCCGCCGGCGGCGTCGACCACGAGGCGATCTGGGGACCGATCGGCGCCGTGGCGCTGCTCGCGGCCCGCTTCCTGCCTCTGGACCGCCTGCCGCTCACGCCCTGCCCGTTGCACGCCTTGACGGGCCTGCCCTGCCTTTCCTGCGGCGGCACCCGGTCCTTCATGGCCTTCGCCCGGTTCGACGTGCCGGAGGCGATCGCGATGAACCCGCTCGTGGCCGCCCTCGCGGCGATCACCGCGGTCTACGTGGTCCATGCGCTCGGCGTGTGGATCCTGGGATGGCGCCGGTGGCGACCGACCCTCGGGTCCGAGAGGTCCCGGCGGGCGGTGCGCGTCGCGGCCATTGCGGGGCTGCTGCTGAACTGGAGCTACCTCATCGCCGTGGGCCGTTGAGACCCGCGGCATCCCTGGCGCTTCATCGGACTCCCGTGGCCTGGTCGACGGGAGGGAGGATACGACGTTGAAATTCCTGATCACCTGGCAGGTTCACGAGGATCAGCGGCACGAGGTGCTCCGGACGTTCGCCGGGATGTCGGAGGCCGACGACCGGGCGGACATGGGCGGCAAGGTGAAGCTGATCGGGCGCTGGCACGATCTGGCCACGTTCTCCGGGGTCGCCATCGCCGAGTGCGACGACGCCGCGGCGCTGTTCGACTGGGCGATGAACTGGAACGCCGCCATGGACATCGACGTCACCCCGGTCCTGGACGACGCCGAGGCCCGGGCGCTCGGGCAGAAGCGGGCGGGGTAGGTCCGGACGGTGGGCGGGATCCGAGACGCGCCCCCGGCACGGGCCGTCGAGGCCCTCTACCGCCTGCCCCTGGATCGCTTCACGGCGGAGCGCAACCGGCTGGCGACGGATCTGGGTGGCGAAGCCGGGTCGCGGATCCGCGCCCTGCCGCGTCCCGGCCTGCCGGCCTGGACCGTGAACCAGCTCCATGCCTCCCACCGGCGGGAGTTCTCGCGCCTGCTGCGGGCCGGCGAGCGCCTCCGCCGGGTGCAGGCGCGGGGAGGCGGTCTCGCCGCGCTGCGGGCCGCCGCCGCGGCGCGCCGGGCAGCCATCGACCGGCTCATGGACCGGGCCGACGGGATCCTGGAGTCGGGAGGTCACGCCCGCTCCCGGTCCACCCTGCGGCGGATCGCGGCCACCCTCGAGGCGATCGCCGCCGGGGTGGCTCCCGAGAAGGGGCTCGGGCAGCTCCACGAGGACCTGCAGCCACCCGGGTTCGCTGCCCTGAGGGGCCTTCGGCGCAGACCGCCCGCCCGGACGGGTGACCGGCGTGCGGCGCAGCAGGCCCGGAGGCTGGCGGGAACGGCCGAACGGCGGCTCGCCGGGGCCATGCGCCGCAGCAACGAGGCGGACGCCGCCGTGAAGAGCGCCGAGGCCCGGGTGCGCGAGGCGGCCGCCGCCCTCGAGGCGGCGCGGGATCGGCTGGAGGAGGCCGAGCGGCGGGGCCGGCGGGCCGCGGCGGATCTCGATCGGGCGCGCGCCCGTGCGGAGGACGCGGCCACGGCGCGACGGAGGTCGGCGGCCGACCTGGAGCAGGCCCGCCGCGCGCTGCACCGCGACGGATAGCCCCGCCCCTGACTAGGCCTCCACCGGCTCCGTGATCGGCATCCCCTGCGGCACGTACCAGATCGGCCAGGGGCTGCGGTGCAGGACGTCACAGGCCGTGGCGCCCGTGAACATCCGCTCGAGCATCCCCTTCGGGTGACATCCCATCACCAGCAGGCCGATCCCGAGCTCCTCTCCGAGGCGCAGGATCTCCTCCACCGCCGCGCCCGTGGAGGCGTGGAACTGCACGTGCCGGCGGACCTCCGCGGGCACGAGCGCCTCGAGGCGGCGCAGGGAATCGCCCCGGGCCTCGGCGGGCTCCGGTCTGCGGTTCACGTGCAGGACGTGGACCTCCCGCGACAGCGAACCGGACAGATCGAGCGCCAGCCGCACGGTGGCGCGGCTGTGAGGTGACAGGTCCACCGGCACCAGGATCGGACCCTCACGCGGCGCCCGCTCCGGCTCGTGCTCCTCCGCCAGCGCGAGGACCGGGCACGGGGCGCGGACGATCAGGTCCTCCGTCAGGGAGTGATGCTCCGAGCTGCTCCGGCCGTGGCTGGCCATCACGATCAGGTCGGCGGGCAGCTGCCGTGCCAGGTGCTGGAGCCCCTCGACCACCGGCCCGCGCGTGAGACAGGCCTCCCGCGCCAGGTCACCGGGCAACCGGTCGAGGTACTCCTGGAGACGCCGCTCGGCGTCGCGTGCCTTGGCCCCCTTCTCGGACTCGTGATCCCCGGACCACATCCAGGTGACGGACAGGTAGCCCGGCGGGCGCGGATCCAGGTTGTGCTCGATGACCAGGCGGGCCCCGAACCGTCGTGCGGTGTCGGTGGCCAGCTCGAGGGCGCGGTCGGAGAGGGGGGTGAAATCGAGGGGACAGAGGACGGTTCGGAGTTCCATGGCCGTGACCTCCCACCCTTCGGGGCAGCAAGAAGCGCGCCACGGTGACCCTCGAGGCACCGGGGCCGGACGGGCCCGGCCGCCCCTCGGCGGGGCCCTGCCATCCCCCGGAAGGGTCTCCTCCCCCACCGGCGGGGGTGAAAGCCCCCATCCGGACCCTGCTCCGGTGGGGGGAATCCCGCCGCCCCGGGTGCGGAAGCCGACAGGGGCGTACCGGCGGCCTCCGGGATCACGGCCCCGGTTGGCCCGCTCCTTGCCTCCCCGGGTGCGTGGGAAGCGGCGGGAGGTCTGTCCTGCCGGCCCCGAAGCCCCAGACAGGCGGCAAGGAGGATGGACCATGAGCGACAAGATCGCGGACCTGGCCGGTCCCGGCATCGGCAACTACGAGGACCTCGCGAAGATCCTGCCGACGGACTACACGTCCCTGCTCGACCGCAAGCAGACCCAGCACGCGCTGTTCGCCGTCAAGGCCTACATCGAGGAGAACCTCTGCCGGGAGCTGAACCTGATGCCGGTCCAGGTTCCCCTGATCGTCGACCGGGAGAGCGGGGTCAACGACATGCTCGACCGGGACGGCTCCCGGACCCCCATCGAGTTCCACATCACGAACGACCACGACCAGCACCCGGTGGACGCCCAGGTCGTGCAGGCGGCGACGAAGTGGAAGCGGATGGCGCTGACCCAGTTCGAGATGAAGCCCGGGGAGGGGCTCCTCACCGACATGCGCGCGGTCCGCAAGGACTACTTCCTGGACCATGACCACAGCGCTTACGTGGACCAGTGGGACTGGGAGCTGGCGATCTCCGAGGACCAGCGGAACCTCGATTACCTGACGCAGGTGGTGGAGAAGATCTGGAAGGTGCTGCGCGGCGCGCACCGGCATGCCCAGGAACGCTTCCCCCAGCTCCGCACGGACCGCTACCCGGAGCTGCCGGAGCAGCTCACCTTCCTGCACGCCGAGGACATCCTCGACCGCTACCCGGACCTGCCGCGGAAGGAGCGGGAGACCCGCATTCTCCAGGAGTACCCGGCGGTGTTCATC
>JASFRI010000312.1:0-5229 GCA_050115015.1 Acidobacteriota bacterium | reverse complement strand
CGGTGAGCGGCGAGCGGAAATCCGGATCCCAGTTCTCGCCGGCGAAGATGTGGGCGATCCGGTAGCGGCCGGAGGGATCCGCCTCCAGCTCCGCGCCCAGCATGCCCCCCTCGATGCGCTCGACGGACGGCATCTCGCCGCTCTGGACGTAGGAGTGTCCGGCCTGCAGCTCGGCGATCATCTCCCCGAGGATGAAGTCGAGGTCGCTGCGGTGGGAGATGTACGGCACCAGCTCGCCGTAGCGCTCGCGCATCTTCACCCAGTCGACCCCGTGCATGTTCTCGTCGTAGAACCAGTCCCGTCCGATCCGCCAGCACTCCGCGAACATCTGCTCCCACTCGGCCCGGGGGTCGAGCTTCATCCGGAGCTTCGAGAGGTCCAGGTTCTCCCCCTTGGCGTCCGGCGTGGCGGGGGCGATGCTCCAGCCGGGGCCGGCACGGTAGAGCACCTTCTCCCCCCGTCCCGCCAGGGAGTAGCTGCCCACCCCCTCGACCACGGCCTTGGCCTCGCGCGCCGCCAGGTCGTAGCGCATCAGGGAGGGCGGCGAACCGTCGGGGAACTGGAGGAAGTAGATCGCCCCCTCCACGGCCGCGAGGCCGGCGTAGTTCCCCGCCTCGAGGCCGGGCAGCGCGACGGTCCTCTGGACGAAGCCGTCGGCCGTCACCGTCACCGCCGGCGCTTCCTCCTCCGTCTTCTCCTCCTCGGCCCCCCCGTCGCCGGCGTCGTCATCACCGGAGGCCTCGCCCTTGACCTCCTCCTCCTGGACCTCCACCTCGTCGCTCTTCAGTGGAAACAGCGGCTCGGCGTCGGGGTCCAGCGCAGCGGCATAGATGCGGGTGGCGTTGTCGTAGACGTAGTTGAACTCGAAGTCGGAGAACTGGAGGTGGTAATCCCGATCGCTGAGGAAGAACAGGTACTTGCCGTCGGCGCTGAACACCGCCCCCCGGTCCGAGGTCATCCCGTTCCCGAGGAGTGACGCCTTCCCGGTATCGAGGGAGTAGATCGCGATCGAGGGCAGCGTGGTCTCGGGGTGGTTCTTCTCGTAGACCAGCCAGCGGCTGTCCGGCGACCAGCGGTAGTTGTCCAGGGAGCCCTGGTCTCCCTGATCCGCCACGGTGATCGTGCCGCTCTCCACGTCCACCACGTTGAGGCGGTTCTCGCTGTCCCCGAACGCCAGCTTCTCCCCGTCGGGGCTCCAGAGCGCGGGAGCGCGCCAGACGGATCCCTTGCGGGTCACCTGCCGGGGCTCGCCGCTCCCGTCCTGCTCGCGGACGTAGAGCTGCATCTCGCCGGTCACGTCGGAGTAGTACGCGATCCAGCGGCCGTCGGGAGACCAGGCCGGGTCGCTCTCCCGCACGCCCTGGGTCCGCGTCAGGTTGCGGGTGGGTCCGTCCTTGGCGGGGACCGTGAACAGGTCGCCCCGGGCCTCGAACACCGCCCGGGCGCCGTCCGGGGAAATGTCGGCCGCGGCGATGTTGTCGGAGACCGTCTCCCAGCGCGGCATCGCCGCCAGCTGGTCGTCGTCGATGGAGATGGGGATCTTCCGGGTCTTGCCGCCGTCCAGGTCGTAGCGGTACAGCCAGCCGCCGTTCATGAAGACGATGGCGTCCGGCCCGAGGCTGGGCCACAGCACGTCGTACTCCTTGAAGTCGGTGAGCTTGCGCACGTCGCCGGAGCCGAGATCGTACGCGTAGAGGTTGAGCGTGTGCTCCCGGTCGGAGGTGAAGTAGATGGTGTTCCCCTTCCACATGGGGAAGTTGTCGGAGCCCGGTGCGTCGGTGAGGCGCTTCGACTGCATCCTGTCGAGATCGAAGGTCCAGATATCCTGGTTTCGCCCCCCCTCGTAGTGCTTCCAGGTGCGGAACTCCCGGTCGAAGTAGACGTAGGCGAGCCGGCTCCCGTCGTCGGAGTAGCTCGCGCCTCCGCCGATCGGGATCGGCAGCGGCGCCTCGAGGCCACCCTTGGGATCCACCACGAAGTAGCGGCCCGGGCGCTCCCCCCAGGGCGTGCGGTTCATCCGCACCAGGATCTTCCCGTCGGGGCTCCAGCCCTGAACCCAGTAGTCGAAACCCCCGCGGGGCGGCATCTGCCCGACGTCGTTGTAGAACGTGAGCTGTCTCGGCTCGCCGCCGTCGGACGGCATGACGTAGACCTGGCGGGTCCCGGAGTACTCCGCCGAGAAGGCCACCCACCGGCCGTCCGGCGAGATCTTGGGGGTCAGCTCGACGCCGTCGTGGGACGTGAGCCGCATCGCCGTGCCCCCCTCGGAGGGGGCGCGCCACAGGTCATCCCCATGCACGAAGACGACGAAGTCGTCGTGGATCGCGGGATAGCGCAGGATGCGAGCCTCCCCGGCGACGGCCGGGCAGATGAGGGTCCCCAGGGCGAGCATGAGGACCGGCAGGACGGCGAGACGGTAAGGGTTGCGCGGCGGTCGCCGGGCGGCGGGAGATCGCATCGGAACACTCCTAGGGTTCGGGAAAACAGGATCCGGGGTCGTGCGGAATGCACGGCACCAGTTTAGCCCTATGCGTTCCGACGGGAAAGGTTCGGGAAGAAGCAGGATTCGGCAGGAGAATGGGGGGCGGGCCGGGAAGCCCGCCCCCCGTCACCGGCCTACCGGCTCCACTGCTCCAGCAGCGCCGCCAGGCGGGAAGCGTCGCCGTCCGTCGACGGCAGGGCGATCGCGCCCCGGAGCGAGGGCCCCTCGACGACCAGCTGCCGCGCGGCCGCCACGGCGGGATGCCATCCCCCCGCGCCGGCGAGCAGGCGCCCCACCTCGCCGAGCTCCGCCGCGGTGAGGTTGCGGACCTTCGTCCGCCGCCGGCCGTCGACCACCCACAGCTCACCGTCGGCCTCGAGGACGACCCGGGTGCCGTCCTCGCGGATGAGGCTGATCCGGTCGAACGAGAGGGCCGTCATCCGATCGACGTCCTGGCGGCCGGGCTCCTCCTCGAGCTCCGCAGCCACCTGGGCTCGGTCCCGCATCGCGTCGCCCTCCATGCGAAGACGCTGCGCGAACCCCACGGTGCCCTGAGCCGGCGGGGGTGCCGCCGCCATCGTGAGCATGGCCTTGTGACCGGCCGAGCCGGCGGCGCCGAACACCCCCTCGTAGGAGACGTCCAGCGGCATCTCCACCGGCACGTCCACCGGCACGGACCCCCCGGCCGGGTTCGCCACCTCGCTGTCCACCGCCACCAGCGAGGTCCAGGGCGTCATCAGCCGGTGGCGCAGGCCCAGGACGGTGATCGCCTCCTGCACCGCCGGATCCGGACCGGCGTGGAGCTGCCGCTCCAGCCGGTGGATGCGCGCCCGCGCCCAGAGGCGGCCCAGGGCGTCGTGATCCTCCTCGCGGTCCGGGAGCACCAGGACCCGGCTGAGGACCTCGTTCCGCCCGCGACGCCTTCCCTCCACCACCACGAGGCCGGTGCCGGGCTTCGTGTATCGCCCGTGGATCAGCAGGGTCTGGCCGGCGAAAAGGTCCGGGATGCGTCCGGGCTCCAGGTCCTGCACGTCGACGTCCTCGAAGGACAGGCGGATATCGGTGAGGACCGGAGCGTCGATCCGATGCAGGAAGCGCTCGACCATCTCGTCGGGCTTCTCCCGGGAGCCCAGGAACGCCGCGGCGCCGCGCCCCTCCTCGGCGAGCCCCTCGAGCAGGTAGCGGTTCACCGAGGAGCCGATCCCGAAGGAGAACAGCCGGGCGTCGCCGAGCTTTCGCTGGACCTCGGCGAGGATCTCGGCCTCGTTGCCGATGTAGCCGTCGGTCAGGAACGACACGATCCGGAGCCGCTCCGGATCCGCCGGGCGGTCGAGGGCCGCACGGATCCCCTCGATCATCTGCGTCCCTCCCTGTCCCCGGAGGGACTCCAGGTACGTCCGGGCCCGAAGGAGGTTCCCCGGCGTCGGCGTGAGCGGCGCCGGTGCCAGCCCCGAGGCGCTCTCGGAGAACCGCAGGATCTGGAAGGTGTCCCCCGGCCGCACGCCGGCCAGGGCGCCCCGGACCACGGACTTGGCCGCCTCCAGGGGCACGCCGCTCATCGACCCCGAGCAGTCCAGGACGAACACCAGCTCCCGGGGCACCGCCTCGGCGTCCGGGACGGAGGCCGGAGGCTGAAGGATCAGGGTGAACGTGCCGGGGTCCCCGGGGCCTTCCGGATCCCGGAACGCCAGGACGCCCAGCTCCGGCCGGCCGCCGCCGACCTTCCAGCGCAGGCGGAAGTCCCGGTCCAGGCGAGAGGCACTCTCCGCATCCAGGGAGACGTGGGCCCGGGTCTCGTCCTCGCGGCCGACGATCACCCGGTGGGACGGCGAGGAGACGTCGCGGATCGGGACGCCGGCGTCGATGGACAGGAACAGCCGCAGCGTCTGAGGGGTGTGCTCCCCCTCGGGGATCACCGGCGGGTCGATGCGTCCGGGATCCGTCTGGTGGGCCGGGATGAAGCGCGGCCCCACCACCGTCGGGAACACGTACTCGCACCCGCCGTCCTCGCATTCGATCGGGTGATCGAACGAGAGCGTCACCTCGACGGCCATCCCCGGCATGATGTTGGCCACGCTCTGCGCGAAGACGTTGGGGCGCTCCTGGTCGAGGAGCCCCGCGACGCGTCCCTCACGGCGGGCCTGCTCGTAGATCTGCCGGGCCTCGTCCCGTCGCTTCATGTCCGCGCGGATGGTCCGCTCGCCGATCCGGAGCTCCATGTCGTTCACCGCGGCGTCCTCGGGCAGCGGGAAGATGTAGAGGCCATCCACGGGGAAGGGGTTCGGGTTCTCCCAGCGCTGCTCCACCTCCACGTGGGCCACCGGCCCGACCACGGTGGCGTGGACGTCGGTGCCCCGCAGCAGGAAGGGTGATCCGGGCCCCGGCCGGTCGTCGAGCCGCGTCTCCTGCGCCGTGGCACCGGCGCACAGCAGGAACAGCAGGCAACCCATCCAAGCTCTCATCCGATGTCGCATCGTCGATCCTCCTGGTTTCGTGTCCTGCCCCGTTGGACCGGACGCCTGGGCCGGAGTTCCCGGAAACCCGCTCGTGCGAAATCCGGACACCCCGGGAACTCCGGACCGTGGCGCCGGTCCAACCAGGTGAAGCCGGCGACTCCACGCCATGGGGTATGGCATGCTCGGGACGATGAGGCGACAGGACGCGGTCGGGGATGAGGACGCGGCGCTGGTGGAGCGTGCCCGGCGCGGCGACCGGGAGGCGTTCCGGGAGCTGGTGGACGCCCACCT
>JASFRI010000311.1:0-5241 GCA_050115015.1 Acidobacteriota bacterium | reverse complement strand
GGGGCGGACGGGTCGGCGCGCCGGCCCGGCCTCCGGGGGCATCCGTCAGCAGATCTCCTGTCGCCGCGCTGCCGGAGGGCCCCGGTACCTCAGCTTGTTCCGGCGTCCGATGACCCGTCAACCTGCGGCCCGATGCCCATCATGGCTGCGACGACCTTGCGGCCGGCCGGCCACTCCATCCCCGGCCGGACCATCTTCCGCCTGGTGAACGAGCGGATCGACCCGATCGCGCTGCCACCGTCAACCGGCTCCCGGTGGTGGATCGCCGGCCCGGCCACCGCCGCATCGGCCGCGAGACGTTCATCGGTTCCGCCGTAGAGGCTCCTCGTCACCTCGATCCTGGGATGGCTCGCCCCCGGCCGCGGCAGCCTTCTGCTGTGGAGCAGCGATCTGCGGATGATCCGGGCAGGGCCTCGCCTCCGTGGGCTCCACCGCCGCCCGCGCGCCGGAATCGAGCCTCAGATGGATGAGGTCGGTGGAGGTGAAACGGTCGATCTCGTAGATGGTGCCGTGGCCATAGCTCTCCGTGAGAATGCACTGGCCAACCCGGAAGTCGCAGTCGCGCATTGCCCGCCCCTGGGCCGAGGGCCCAGCGACCTCGCAGCTCCGGCCAGCCGACCGCCCCGAGGGAACGTCCATGGCGAGGTGCACGCCTCCGCTCGCCGGGTCCGGAGGGAGAGGTCCATCGTGGGCAGGGACCTTCCTTATAACACGCCCGTCCCACGCCAGCAACACCTCCAAACCTGACCGATTCTCGGGGACGGAGGCCTCCGTCCCCGAGAATTTGTCATGTTTGGCGCAGGGTGGTGCGTCAGGGGGTGCGGCTCATGGCGGTCTTGATGACCTCCTCGGGGACGCCGGCGTTCTTCCAGGCGAGGATGTCATCGGCGCTGAAGGCGGTGGCGAGCTGCTTGGAGCCCACGTACTCGACGAGGATGTCGGTGCCCACGCCGCTGTCCTGCAGCTTCACCACCTCGGCGAGGAGCCGGGAGGGGGTCAGGCCGCCGGAGGGCGCGGCCGCAGCAGCGGACGGAGCGGCCACTGCGGCGGCAGCCGGTGCCGCCGTCGTCTCTCCGGCCCAGCCGGCCCTGAGATCGCGGTTGTCGAGGAGCCGGCCGTAAGCCTCCTTCAGCGCATCGCTGAGGACCTCGTTCATGTTCTCGTGGCTGCCGCTCTTTCCGTAGCGCCGGGCGTCCCCGCGGGACGTCCCCTCCGCGAGGACACCCCCCTTGGCATCCCGGAGGGCGAAGCTCAGGCCCGTCTCGGCGGTGTAGTTCGAGCCGACTGCCTGATCCGTCTCCCGGACGAAGAACCGCACGAGGTTCACCTCCAGCGACCGGCGCGCGTTCTCGTCCCACCGGAGCCCCCACTCGCCGGCAACCTGGACCAGGACGTCCTGCGCGAACCGTACCGGATCGCTGTCGGCACGGACCGGGAACGTGCGGTCGTCGTCGTCCATCCCCTGGCCGACGACCATCGGATCATCGACGTTCCGCTGATCACCGAACCCCAGGGAGACCGGCTCCTGGGTCATGGCGGGGGACAGAACCAGGAACGCACCGCCGGTGGTGTCCTGCGGCACGAACTCCAGCACGAGCGGCGCGCTGAGATCCCGCTTCTTGGCCACGGTGGGGGCGACGGCGAGCAGCAGCGCGAGACCCAGGATGAGGGGAACGGCAATCCGGTTGCGCATGTTCGAGACCTCCGGGAGCGTCGTGGGGTTCCGACGGAGCCTCGATGCTACCCGACGGCTCTCCACGCTCACAACCACCCGCACGTGTCCATCTCCCGGGCACAAACATGACCGATTCTCGGGGACGGAGGCCTCCGTCCCCGAGAATTTGTCATGTTTGGCGCGGGGTATGGGTGGGGGCGTGCGGTCCCTGACGTGTCCGGGGGGGTCGCGGGTTGCCGGAGGAGAGGGGGGTGAGGCAGAATCGGGCGACCCTGCCTCGCGAGGGACCATGCACCTGCACGAGGAACAGCTTCGCCTGAGCGCCAGCGACCTGGCGCGGCACCTCGGGTGCCGGCACCTGACGCTGCTGGACCGGGAGGCGGCCCGCGGCGAGCTCCGGCGGCCGCGCTGGAAGGACCAGGCGCTGGAGATCCTCCAGCAGCGCGGGCTGATCCACGAGAAGGCCTACCTCGAGACGCTCCGCGGACAGGGGCTGCGCATCGTGGAGATCCACGTTCCCGAGGGGGACCCGGCATCCGGTGCCGAGAAGACCCGCCAGGCGATGCGCGACGGCGCCGACGTGATCGTGCAGGCCGTCCTGGAGGACGGCGCCTGGTACGGTCGGGCGGACATCCTGCGGAAGGTGAGCCGGGCGGGGAGCGATCGGATCGGCAGGGTGGGCGGCAACGGATCGCCTCCGACCGGGGACGACCCGGCGGCCTCCGGCGGCCCGTCCGCCACTCCGGCCGAAGGACAGCTCGATCTGTTCGCCTCTGCCCCGGATGCGGGGCGGGAGCCTCAGGACGATGGCGCGGGCGCCGCACGCGCGGAGGCCGGGACCGACGAGGGGGCGGCAAGTCCGGGGATGAGGTCCGCGTCCGGCGATGCGGGCGCCTCCGGCGCCGAGACGACACGATCCGCGGACAGGGCCGCTGCCGACGCCGGAGCGCCGAGCCCGGGAGTGGGAACCGCCGGCCGCGAGGCGGGAGTCTCCCCCGCGGAGGGGGAGCACCCGGCGGGCGACGCCGGAGGTGCGAGCGAGGGGATGGGAACCGCCGGCCGCGAGGCGGAAGCCGCCGGCGCGGACGCGAAGCACGCGACGGGCGGGATCGCGGGGAACGCCCGCAGCGGCGGCACCGGATCCGCCGGCGCCGGGGGCACGGCCGGGAGCCTGCTCGGTGACTGGACCTACGAGGTCTACGACACGAAGCTCGCCACCGAGACCCGCGCCGGCACGATCCTCCAGCTCTGCCTCTACTCGGATCTCGTGCAGCGCATCCAGGGCGTCTGGCCGGAGAAAATGTACGTCGTCTCCCCCGGCCCGGACTTCCCCACCCACGAGTACCGCCTCGACGATTTCCTCGCCTACTACCGGCTGGTCCGCGGACGGCTGCTGGAGGCCGTGGACGCGAAGGCTGGCATCGAGTCGATCTACCCCGAACCCGTCTCGCAGTGCGATATCTGCGTCTGGTGGCAGCGCTGCGACGAGCGGCGCCGCGCGGACGATCACCTCTCCCTCGTGGCCGGCATGCAGTCGCTGCACAGCCGCGAGCTGCAGCGACAGGGCGTGAGCACTCTCGAGGCCTTCGCGGAGAAGGGCCTCCAGGGCAAGCCGAAGCGCGGGGCGGCGGCCACCTTCGACCGCCTGCAGCAGCAGGCGCGCCTCCAGTATCGCGCGCGGGAGGGGGGAGAGCCGCTCTACGAGCGCCTGCCGGTGGAGCCGAAGATGGGACTGTGCCGGCTGCCGGCGCCGGACCCGGCGGACGTCTACTTCGACATCGAGGGGGACCGCTTCCTCGAGGAGGGCGGCCGGGAGTATCTGCTGGGCTACGCGTTCCGGGAGGGCGACGGACCCCTGGAGTACCGGGCGCTGTGGGGTCTGGATCACGGGGACGAGCGCCGCGCCTTCGAGACGCTGGTCGACTTCCTCATGGTTCGCTGGAAGAAGCACCCCGGCATGCACATCTATCACTTCGCGCCGTACGAGCCGGCGGCGATGAAGCGGCTCATGGGGCGCCACGCCAGCCGGGAGGACGACATCGACCGGCTCCTCCGGTCGGAGCGCTTCGTCGACCTCTACGACGTCGTCCGGCACGGCGTGCGCGCCAGCGTCGAGAGCTATTCCATCAAGGAGCTCGAGCGCTTCACGGGCTACGAGCGGGAGATCGACCTGCGCGAGGCGGTCAAGGGGCTGCGCGCCGTCTCCCTCGCGCTGGCGCTGGACGCCACCGAGGAGCTCACCGGGGAGATCCGCGGCACCATCGAGTCCTACAACCGGGACGACTGCCTGTCCACCGCGGCATTGCAGACCTGGCTCGAGCGCGTCCGGCAGGAGGCCATCGACGACGGCGAGGCCGCCGAGCGACCCGAGGAGACCACCGGCGATGCGTCGGAGCGGATCGAGGAGCGCCGCAAGGAGGTGCAGGAGATCTACGACCGCCTCGTCGACGGCCTGCCCGAGGACCCCGCCGACCGGGACGACGAGCAGGCCGCGCGCTGGCTGCTGGCGCAGCTCCTGGACTACTTCCGCCGCGAGGACAAGGGGAGCTGGTGGGAGTTCTTCCGGATGCAGGAGCTCTCCGACGAGGATCTCCTCGACGAGCGGACGGCGATCTCGGGCCTCACCTTCGTGGAGGAGGTGAAGGGTGGGCGGTGCCCCGTGCACCGCTATCGCTTCCCGGCGCAGGAGACCAAGCTCCGCCCGGGCGACAGCCTCACCGAGCCGCGGGGCGAGAAGATCGGCTCCGTGGCGTCCCTCGACGGCGCAACGCGAACCGTCGACATCAAGAAGGCGGGGGCCGCCGCGGACCGGCATCCGTCCTCGGTGTTCGTCTACAAGCACTTCCGCAAGGACGTGCTGGAGAAGTCGCTCTGGGCGATCGCCGACTGGACCTCGAAGAACGGGATCGACGCGCCGGGCCCCTACCGCGCCGCCCGGGACCTGCTCCTCCGGCTGCCGCCCCGGCGTCTCATCGGCGGGCATGAACGCGGTCGTGGGGCCGGGGTACGGCCCGGACGCGGAGCGAACCGTGGCCGTCCGGGAGGTCCGCATCGGCGCGCCCGCGACGAGCATGACCCGGAGCGGGGTTCGACGCCGGGAGGGAGAAACAGCACCGGGTCGCCTGCTTCCCGCCGGACCGCAGGCGATGCAGCACCATCAGAGGACCTGCCCGACAACGTCGTCGACATCGCCTCCCGCCGCCGGAGCCGGGGCACAGCGGGTCGGTCCGGCGGCGCATCCGCGGCCGGACTCCGCACGTTCCCCGAGCCGGGTCCGGACGACCGGCCCCCGGCCGCCGGGATGGGGGACGACGCCGACACTGGCAGCGTGCGTTCCACGAGGGCTGCCGCGTCGGAGTCTCCGGACGGTCGGCCCGGAACCCACGACCGTGGCGAATCACTGCGGTACCCCGACGAGAATGTCGTCGACGCGGCCCGCCGCCTGGCGCTGGAGCTCGACCAGGGCGTGCTCGCGGTGCAGGGCCCGCCGGGCTCGGGCAAGACGTTCACGGGCGCGCGGATCATCCTGTCGCTCCTCGCGGAGGGCCGCTCGGTCGGCGTGACCG
>JASFRI010000310.1:0-5267 GCA_050115015.1 Acidobacteriota bacterium | reverse complement strand
GGCAGCGAGGTGCTGGCGGCCCGGGTGGACCTCTGCCGGGCGAAGGTCGCGGCCGACCATCCGGAGCTCGGCGAGGATCCGAACGATCTGCTGGACCGCGCCGAGGAGGTCTTCCGGCGCGGCGGGCTCCGTCCGCGGCTCGAGCGGGCCCGCGGCCTGCGGCAGCGCCTGAAGGACGAGCCCCCCCCTCACGGTCGTTCCGCCGGAGCGGTGAAGGAGCTGGAGACGATGTACCGGGCCTCGGAGATCATCCGATCCAGCCACAACCTCACCGAGCTGCTGGAGAAGCTCCTGGACAGCGCCATCGAGCTCATGCGCGCGGAGCGCGGGCTGATCTTCCTGCTGGAGGGTCCCGAACGGCTCGAGCTGAAGGTGTCCCGCGGGGCGGACCGCGACACCGCCCGGGACGCGGGGGAGATCAGCCGCGGCATCCTGCGGCGGGCGATCCAGGATGCCCGGCCGATCTACTCCATGAACGCGATGACCGACGAGCGTTTCCAGTCGAACCGCAGCGTCCTGAACTTCAAGATCCGCTCGTTCATCTGCGTCCCCTTGCTGCTGCCGGACCGGGCCATCGGCACGCTCTACGTGGACAACCGGAAGCTCGACAGCGTGTTCGACGAGCCCGACGCACGGTTCCTGATGGCCTACGGGGGCTTTGCCGCCGCGGCGGTGGAGAACGCCCGCAACGAGGGCCGCCTGCGCCAGAGCGTCAAGCGCCTGGAGGTGGAGGCGCGGGGGGCATGGCACCCGGGCCAGATCGTCGGCAGCTCGCCGGCGATGCGCCGCGTCCTCGACCTGGCGCGGAAGGTCGGCCCGCGGGAAGCCACCGTGCTTCTCCGCGGGGAGAGCGGCACCGGCAAGGAGCTGATCGCGCGGCTGCTCCACGACCTGAGCCCCAGGAAGGACGCCCCGTTCGTGGCGGTGAACTGCGCCGCGCTGCCGGGCCCGCTGGTGGAGAGCGAGCTGTTCGGCGTGGCCCGCGGTGCTGCCACCGACGTGGTCGAGCGGCCCGGCAAGTTCGAGGAGGCCAACGGCGGGACGATCTTCCTGGACGAGATCGGCGACCTCGCGCTGGAGGCCCAGTCGAAGATCCTCCGGGCGGTGCAGGAGCGCTGCGTGGAGCGGCTCGGCAGCCACCGGACGGTCCCGCTGGATATCCGGCTGATCGCCGCGACCCACACCGACCTGGAGGCGGCCATGCTGGCCGGGCGCTTCCGGGAGGACCTCTACTACCGGCTGAACGTCGTCCCCATCACCCTTCCTCCCCTGCGGGAGCGCCCGGAGGACGTCGCCGCCCTGGTGCGGCACTACGTCGACCGCTTCTGCACCGCACAGAGCAAGCCGACGCTGGGGATCCGGGATGAGGCGATGCGGTCCTACACGGACCACGAGTGGCCCGGCAACGTCCGGGAGCTCAAGAACGCCGTGGAGCGCGGGGTCCTCCTCTCCGACGGCGAGTGGCTCCCCCCCCTGGAGCGCCCCTCCGGCGCCGGCCGCGATCTGGTGACGAGCCTCGAGGACGCCTACGCCCGCGGCCTGAGCGAGCGCGAGCTGAAACGGATCTACGCCGGCTACGTCTACGAGCGGCTGCAGGGCAGCAAGAGCCGCGCCTGCGAGCTGCTCGACATCGACTTCAAGACCCTCCGAACCCGCCTGGACTAGCCGGCCCCCCTCCTCCACCCGCAGTTCTCTGGAATTTTTCCGTGTCGAAATCGGAAAAATTCCTTTTATTCCTGCCGTCCAAGATCCGTCTCGACGTATATTTCTCTCATAAATAACAATTTGTAATTTTTTCTCTTGTGGCGGATCCGGCACAGGCATTGCTCCCCTGGGGGGAGAGTGTCGGCGGTCGGTCCGCCGGAAGGAGGCTGCGATGACACGGTGGCGCACGCAGATCGCGTTTTCCGGATGGCTGTTCACGGCGCTCCTTGTATTCGCCGTCCTACTCACGGCCGTGCCCGCACTCGCGGGTGGCCACGACGATCCCGGCGCCCAGCCCGCGCCACCCCCGGACAGCACGGAATCCGCGACGGCCGGAACGATGACGCCCCTGGACTGGGTGCTGCTGCTGCTGGGGACGACGCTGCTGCCGGCGGCGCTGGCGGTCTGGAGGCGCTGAGCGGGGGCGACGGTCGGGGCGAATGTCATGGGCTGCTTGACCTCGAGTCGAGGAGCCAGCGGAGACGGTCGGTGACTCGGGCAGGGGTGCCGGCCGTCTCCATTTTCTCGTGACGGAGGCCGCCGGCGGGGGTATCCTCGACCCGGTGGATCCGGGAAAGCGAGGCTCCCCATGGCGGACTCCTCGGGCAGCGGATCGAACCTACCGGTCGTCGCGCTGGTGGCCCTCGCCGCCCTCACCGGCGGCTTCTTCTACTACCGGGGAGCGCTGACGCCCACCCGCCCCGGCGACACCCCCCTGCGCGCCCCCGAGGATTTCCAGCAGGTCCACGCCCGCCTCTGGGAGGACCCGCTGGTCGTGATGCGGCAGCACCGCGAGTGGGAGAGGGCGCTCCGCGGGGGGAAGGAGGCCCCCGAGTTCCACGGGATCGACGAGCTCTGGGATGCCGTCGACCCGCACCAGCGCTCGAGCCTCCTGGTGCTGCCGGTCGTGATCGCCGGCGGCCCCTACGCGGAGGACCACGAGTCGCGGCTGCGCACGCGCTACGCGGTCCTGAGCGCCCTCGGCGCGGCGAGGTTCATCCCCCGGAACGCCGCGGAGCTGGCCTACTTCCTCTGGGACGGGACCGGCAACTGCCCGCCGGGGGGGCAGTCCTGCCGGGGGGTTCCCTACGAATGGTGGACCCTCGCCGCGGAGGGTCCGTCCCGCTCGGTGCTGGTGCTCTGGCTCCCGGACGATCGATTCGACGGCGAGCCGTTCGGGAACCTGCGGAAGCTCGAGGATCACCTCCTCCGCAACGAGTGGATCGACGCGGAGACGCTCGCCCGGTTCACGGACATCCACATTCGCCTCATCGGGCCGCGGACCTCGGACGGACTGTTCGCGATGCTGCGGGAGACCAACTGCGCCGAACGGTGGCTGCCGGAGGTCCTGCCGGTGTCGCCATGGGCGACCTATCCCCTCGCCTCCATGCGGGACGAGCTGGCGCTGCTGGACTGCCCCGGGCTGCAGGGGGGAGAGGCCCGGGAGCCGGTGGAGCGGACGATCCTCGACGACGGCGTCGTCCTCGAGAGCATGCTCACCGAGCTGCGTCGGCGGCGGGCTCCCCGATCCGCGGATCCCGCCGGCGCCCTGGTGATCATCGTCTCGGAGTGGGACACGCTGTACGGGCGGCGCATGGTCCGGACGCTCGAGAAAGCGCGGGACGCGATGAAGGAGGACCCCGGCTGCGTCGACCCGGCGCTCGCGTCCGGCGACGACCGTCCCTGCGATCCCTGGGAACAGATCGTCCACATCACCTACCAGCGCGGCCTGGACGGGCGCCTGCCCGGGGATGCGGCCCCGGCGGTCCCGTCCGGCGACGATGCCGGAGGGGCCGGTGAGTTCGCGCAGCCGATCGGCCGCAGCCGGCTGGACTACGCCCTGCGGCTGGCGCGCGCCATCGAGACACGCTACCGCGACCAGGAGGTCGCCGCCATCGGCGTGCTGGGGAGTGACTTCTACGACAAGATCCTGATCCTCCAGGCGCTGCGTCCGCGCTTCTCGCGATCGCTGTTCTTCACCACCGACCTGGACGCGCGCTACCTGCAGTCCATTCATCTCCCCTGGTCGCGCAACCTGCTCGTGGCCTCCAGCTTCGGGCTGGCGCTGCGGGCGGACGAGCCGTCGCCTCCGTCCCGGGATGAGGACGGGCCACCGGGGGAAGAGGGAGCCGCGCGCCCGCCGGGGGAGGGGCTCGACGAAGCGGACCGGCGTGACGAGACGCACCCACCGGCCCAGGACGGTTTGCCGACGTCGGTGGGACGGGAAGCGGTGCGAGCCCCGGCGGCGGAGTTCGACGGCCCGGACCGGCACGGAGAGGAGACGCACCCACCGTTCCGGGACGCGCAAACATCGGTGGAACCGGAGACCGTGCGATCGCCGGAGGGGGAGCTCGACGACACGGAGCGGCAGGAGGAGACGCACCCACCGTTCCGGGACGGCTACCAGACGTCGATGTACCTGGCGACGCTGCGAGCGCTGGGGGAGGAGCCCGCGGGTCTGGACCTGCGGTCGCGGGTCTACGAGATCGGACGCACGCGGCCCGTCCTGGTGGCGCGCGGCGTCAATGACGTGGTCTCGCACCCGACGTTCCGGCATCCCGTGGGCGTCGGGCTGCTGGGCCTGTTCGGGATCGCGGTGGTCCTCTGGGTCGTCCACCTGACGGCGGGGCTGCACGCCGTCCGCTGGAAGGCCCTGCTGCTCACCGTGGTCCTGCCGGCGGGCCTCTACGGCCTCCTCTTCCTCGTCCTGAACGGATCCCTGGGCTTCCTGGAGCCGTTCCTGCTCGTCGAAGGGGTGAGCCTCTGGCCCACGGAGCTGATGCGGGTCCTGGCATTCTGCCTGTCGCTGTGTCTGCTGGCGGTGAGCGTGCGCTACCTGGCGGAACGTAACCGGGAGACCGCCAGGATGTTCGAGTTCGGGACCAGCGAGCGAAAGGGGTGGATGGCCCGGGAGCTGCTCGAGCTCATGTCCCGGGTGTCGACGAGGTCGGCCGACCGGCTGTGGCACGAGTACGCCGACCGGACCGGCGGCCGCTACTGTGCGGCTCACGTCCTGGTGATGTGCCTGCTCTACTTCGGCGTGGGCTTCTCCCTCATGCAACTCGGGCCCGCGCCGATGGTGCCGTTCCGCGGTGCGGCCGCCTTCTGGTTCGATCAGGCCGCCCTCATCCCCGGCATCCTCGCGATGATCCTACTCATCATGTACGTGCTCTACCAGACGCTGCTGTGCCGGTCCTGGGTGCACGCGCTGGTGAACGTGGAGGAATGGCCCCCGAGCCGGATCGGCACACAGGGCCCCTTCGACTCGACGGGATACCGGGCCATCCGCCTGGTGGCGCGACAGACCCGGGTGATCGGCCGGGTCACGTACTACCCGTTCGTGATCCTGTTCCTGATGATCCTGTCGCGGTCGACCTACTTTGACCGCTGGGACTGGCCGATCCCGCTGATCATCCTGATCGGCCTGAACTCCGCCTACCTGCTCGGATGCGCCCTGGTGCTGCGCCTGGAGGCGGAGAAGCTCCGCCGCCGGGCCGTCCGGAACCTGCAGGCGAAGCGGATCGCGGCGACGGGCCGGGACGAGGAGACCGTCAAGCGCACCG
>JASFRI010000309.1:0-5284 GCA_050115015.1 Acidobacteriota bacterium | reverse complement strand
CCGTCATGACCATCAGGAAGCCGAGCTGGACGTAGGTCCCCATCTTCGCCAGGGCCGCGCCCAGGTCCTCGGCGACGAAGATGCAGATGAACATCCACAGGAGGAAAGCCCCGGCCGCCCAGAGGACCGGAGTGGGGTGCAGATGGTAGTCCCGCCGGGTCATGTAGGCCAGCAGCCAGGCGAGGACCACGGCGGCGCCCAGGATCTTCATGGGGGTCACCACCTGGAGCGCTTCGAGGCTGTTGTCCGCGGCGAACGCCGCCACCAGGACGTAGTAGCCCAGGAGCGGCTGGCGCAGGACGGCGAGGCCGGCGAGGGCGCCGAGGAGCAGCAGGATCGAGATGAAGACCGGCCATTTCAGGGCGAAGGTCGTCCCCAGCATGTAGGCGGCGACGATCGCCACCGTCAGCGCCGGCAGGTGCTTGAGCAGCCACTCGTTGCTGCGCAGGGACCGCGCCGCATTCCCGGTCTGGATCTGTCTCATACCAGGTCCTCCCGGCCGGCCCGGGCCAGCATCTCCGGGACCTGCCGCACCCTCTCGGCGGAGCTGCGGTCCGCCACCATCAGCACGTCGCCCGACTCGACGACCACCAGGTCCCGCACGCCCACCAGGACGACGGTACGCCCCTTCGCGTGCACGATACACCCCCGGGAGTCCAGGGCGAAACGGGGACCGTGTCCCGCGTTCCCCTCGCCATCCGTCTCGAGGTGTCTCCCGAGGGCGTCCCATCCCCCGAGATCGTCCCAGCCCATCTCCGCGGCCACGACCCAGGCGCGTGAGGTGCGCTCCATGACGGCGCGGTCCACCGCCGCCGGACCAACCCCGCGGAAGTACGCCACCGCGTCCACCTCCGGAAGGCGTCCCACCCGGAGCTCGGGGGCGACCCGGTCCGCCTCCTCGAGGAAGGTACGGGCGCGCCAGACGAAGATACCGGCATTCCACAATGCGCGGCCGCCCTTCAGCAGCGCACGGGCGCGCCTGGCATCGGGCTTCTCGGTGAAGCGGGCCACCGCGCATCCCTCCGCGTGCCGCGGAGGTACCTCCACCTCGATGTAGCCGAACCCCGTGGCCGGACGATCGGGGCGGATCCCCAGGCAGACGAGGACATCCCGCTCCCGCACCGCCTGCGCCGCGCTCGCGAGGGCCCGGGCAAAGGGCTTGTCCTCCATCAGCTGATCCGCGGGCAGGAGCGTCACCAGACCCTCGGGATCCCGCTCGAGGATTCGCCATGAGGCGTACGCCGCCGCGGGCCCCGTGTCCCGGGACACCGGCTCCACGATGAGGTTCCCGGCGTCCAGGTCCGGCAGGGCACGCCGGACCCGACCGGCGAGCCGCTCCGCCGTGGCGACGTGGATCCGGTCCGGCGGCGCCAGGGCCGCGGCCCGATCCCAGGCCATCTCCAGCAGCGTCTTCCCGCCGAACGGGGCCACGAAGGGTTTCGGTCGGTCATGGCGGCTCAGCGGCCACAGGCGCGTCCCGGAGCCGCCCGCCAGGATGACCGGGTAGAGGCGGCCGTCGCTGGCCATCAGAACTGGAGCCTCGCGTTCAGCTCGGCCAGTTGCCGGGCGAAGGCGGGCTCGTCGGGCTCGAGCTCCACAAGGCGGCGCGCGTGGCGGATCGCCTCGTCATAGGCCCCCTGTCGCCGGTGCAGGTCCACGAGCGCCATGGACGCGGGGATGGCTCCCCCCTCGAGCTTCAGGGCGCGCTCGTACTCCCGCACGGCCCCCTCCAGGTCTCCTGACTCCTCCAGGGTCCGTGCGAGTTCCATCTGGAACCGGAGGTTTCCGGGGACCTGGTTGCGTGCCGCCCGGAAGTGCTTGACGGCCTCGACCCAATCGCCGTCCTCGGCCGCCAGACGCCCCAGCGCGAAGTGCGCGGACGCCCGTCCGGGGTCGAGCTCCAGCGCCGTCTCGAAAGCCTCGCGGGCGGCCTCGCGGTCCCCGACGCTCTTGAGCCAGTTCCCCTGCCGTGTCCAGATCCAGGGCAGATGCGGGTGGATGAAACGACGGCTCTCGTAGAGATTGATCGCCTCGGCGTTTGCCGCGATCGCCCCGCGCACGTCGCCGCGACGCGCCAGGAACACCGCGATCTCCTCCAGGATCTCCGTGTCCGGGACCACGCTTTCCGTCGCCACCGCCTCCCGGGCACCAGCGACAGCCGCGTCGGCGATCTCGTCGGGGAGGTTCTTGCTCTCCAGGTATGGGTGCTTCAGCAGCCGCGGCAACGTGCGGGCCCCCCGCCGGTACCAGTCCAGCGCCCGCGGATCCCCCCGCGCGTCCAGGAAGTGCGCGAAGAAGTTGATGAAATCGTAGTTGTTCGGCTCGAGGTCCACGGCGCGCGTCATCGCGAGCGCAGCGATCTGGTCCTCGCGCGACATCGGCGGCGGGCCGGCCGCGAGGAGCCGGGACAGGTCGATGTCCTCCGACGCCCGCCGCGCGACGGCGAGGGAGCCGTAGGCACGGCCCAGCTGGGACCAGGCGTAGGCATCGTCGGGGGCGAGGTGTAGCGCGTCCCGGTAGCCGTCGATGGCGTTCTCCAGATCCCGGATGGCGCCGTCGGCGCCCAGCTCCTGATCCTCGGCGCGGTCGAACAGCGCGTCCGCCCGGCCGATGCGCGGCTCGGGGTCGAGGGGGTCCCAGCGCCGGGCCTGCTCGAAACGCGTGATCGCCAGGGCGACATCACCTTCCCAGAGCGCGTCCTCCGCCCGGTATTCCAGCCGGTCCGCCACGAGCCGCCACGAAAGCAGCCCCAGGCAGGCGACACAGCCCGTGAGGACCACGGCGCGCATGCCGCCGCGGGACATCAGCGTGCCTCCGCGTAGAAGGCGCACACGTCATCGACGACCTCATCCTGCTGTGCGGCAGCGAGCTCCGGAAAGACCGGCAGGGCGAGCACTTCCCGGCAGGCGGCCTGTGCCACCGGAAGATCCCGGCCGCCCTGTCCCAGGTCCGCGAAGCACTCCTGCCGGTGGAGCGGCAGCGGATAGTAGACGGCCGTTCCGATCCCGCGCTCCTTGAGCCACGCCTGGAGCGCGTCACGTCGTTCCACGCGGATCACGAACTGATTGTAGACATGATACCGGTCCGGAAGCTCCTCCGGGAGGCCGACGGGGCCGCCCGCCTCCACCGCCAGTCCCGCCGCCCGGAACGCCTCCCGGTAGCGCTCGGCGTTGCGCCGCCGTCCCTCGGCCCACCCGTCGAGGAACCGCAGCTTGACCCGGAGGACCGCCGCCTGGAGCGCGTCCAGCCGGCTGTTGAACCCGACCTCCTGGTGGAGGTACGTGCCCGACTGCCCGTGGACCCGCAGCCGCCGGACGCGGGCCGCGAGATCCGGGTCCCCGGTGGCCACGAGCCCGCCGTCCCCGTACCCTCCGAGGTTCTTGGAGGGGAAGAAGGAGAAGCACCCCTCGGAGCCCATGCTCCCCGCCGGACGCTCGCGGTACCGCGCCCCGATGGCCTGCGCCGCGTCCTCGATGACCGGGATACCGCGGGCCGCTGCGAGGCCGAGGATCGGCTCCATGTCCGCGCACTGTCCGAACAGGTGGACCGCGATGATCGCGCCGGTCCGCTCGGTGAGGGCCTCCTCCAACCGGCCGGGATCCAGGTTGAAGCTCCGCGGCTCGATGTCCACGAACACCGGCCGCCCTCCCGCGTTGATCACGGCGCCGGCGGTGGCGAAGAAGGTGAATGTGGGGACGACCACCTCCTGGCCCGAGGCGATCCCCACGGCCCGGAGGGCGAGCAGCAACGCGTCCGTTCCCGAGGCCACGCCGATGGCGTGCGCCGCACCGACGCGATCGGCCACCTCGCGCTCGAAGGCGGCCACCTCCTCCCCCAGGATGAAGTGCTGGGAGTCCATCACGCGATGTACGGCTGCCTCCACCTCGGCGCGGATCGTCGCGTGCTGGGCCCGGAGGTCCAGAAGGGGTACGCTCATGGGGTCACCTCGGGGGTCCGGGTGCGGCGGAACCGGTTGCGCTGCGCCAGCGCCAGCGCGCACAGCACGACGAAGAAGGCGGCGTTCGCAGGCACCTGCAGGTTGAACTCGACCACCGCGTGAAACAGGATCGCCAGGATGCCGGTGACGAGGCCGTAGTAGAGGAACCGCTCCCGGACCGGTTCCCGGGAGGACACCAGAGCCGCGAAGATCCGGAGCAGGAAGACGATCAGGCCGTAGGCCACCACCGCCGTCCCCACGATGCCGATCTCCGCCAGGATCTGCACGTAGTCGTTATGGGCCTGGAGCCAGAGGTTCATGGTACCCGAGGGGTAGTAGTGCAGGAACGCCGGCGCGTACGCGCCGAGGCCCACCCCCAGGACCGGGAAGTCCTCGAACAGCTTCATCGTCGAGCCCCAGACCATCGTGCGCTGCACCAGTGACGGTTCGTTGCCCAGGCTCTCCGCCTGACGGAAGTGGTCGAGGGCCTCGCCGGGCCCCATCCAGAGGAAGAGCGCGGCTCCCGCCGCCACGACGGCGACCAGGACGCCGACCTCCCACCGGCCGAGCCTGCCACTGAGCATCAGGAGGAGCACGACGAGAGCCGTCGCCGCCATCAGCGACAGCAAGCCTCCCCGGGACAGGCTCCGCAGGAGGGCCGCCAGCATGATGGCCAGCGCGAGACCGAGAAGGACGATCTGGCCGGAGCGGGCCCCCCGGGGCTCGACGTTCCCGTCGAGCAGCCGCCTCGCCGTGGAGCCCGGCCCCGCGGGCTCCGAGGGTGCGCCCTGGGGGCGGGCTTCCGGCGGACGGAGCACGCGCCGGAGCAGGAGGCCGAACCCGATGGGCAGCGTCATCTCCATCAGCCCCGCGAAGTTGTTGTGGTTGATGAACGGCCCGTACGGCGCCCCACCGAATCGCAGCGTCTTCATCGCGAAGATCCGCTCCGTGCCGCTCAGGTCCTGCACCAGCCCCACCATGGCGACCAGCGCCCCCAGGATCACCAGGTCGCGGCAGATCCGCACCAGGCTCTCGCGGCTGTCCACCAGGTTGAACACCATGAGGAACAGCGCCATGTACGCCAGCAGCAACAGGAACGCATCCAGCGTCTGCCCCGGTCGCAGCGAGACCGGCGCCCAGCGGTGCGGATCGCCCGCGGGTCCATCCCCCGTGAGGACGACGTCCACCGGGGTCTCCAGCGCGGCCATTCCGGGCGAAAACGCGCCGCGCACCGCGGACGGGATCGGGACGAGCTGGACCAGGATGACCGCCAGGATCAGGAGCGCGGGCACCCCCAGGCCTGTCCAGCGCAGCCGGACCTCCCCGAGGCGCAGCCCCCTCGAGGAG
>JASFRI010000308.1:0-5307 GCA_050115015.1 Acidobacteriota bacterium | reverse complement strand
ACAGCCGGTGGACACGCCCGCAGTGCCCGCAGGTCGTCGTGCCGTCCGGTCCGGGCGCCGGGATCCGCGGCCCGCAAACGCACACCCACCCGGCGGGCCGCGCGGGATTGCCCACGACGAGGCGGTGCGGGTCGACATCGCGGGTCACGACGGATCCCATCCCGACCATGCTGAACTCCCCCAGCTCGATCCCGGGACCGATGGTCGCATTCGCGCCGATGGTCACGCCGCGTCGGACCGTCGTCGCCAGCGTCTCCTCCGTCGGATCCGAGGTCATCAGGCCCTGGAGGTCGGGGGGGAACGCCCGCGGGAAGCGGTCGTTGGTGAACACGGTCCCGGCGCTGATCATCACCATGTCCTCCACGGTCACACCGGCGCAGATGTACACCATCGCGTTGATCTTGACCCGGTCGCCGATGGCGACGTCGTAGGCGATGTAGCTCTTCTCCCCGACGATGCCGTCCCGCCCCAGACGGGCCCCCCGCCGGATGTGCACCCCGTCCCAGACGGAGGTTCCAGGACCGATGCGCACGTCCTCCTCGACCAGTGATGTCGGGTGCAGCCGTACGCCGGGGAACCGCTCAGACGGGGTCATCGACGGAAACCCAGTGCTCCTCTCCTCCGGAGCGGTAGGCGGCCTCGATCACGCGGACCGACTCGCGGCCATCGACGGCCGTGATCACGGGCAGCTCCCTGCCCTGGATCGAGCGCGCGAAGTTCTTCACCTGGTTGGCCAGGGCCCCGATCTTGCTGTAGCCCTCGCCGAAGGGCACCCACTCGTTCTTCTCGCTCTGCCGGAACTGCGACCCCTTCCACCCGATCCGCAGCGTGCCCTCCGACCCGTAGAGGCAGATGTACCAGTCCACCTCCTTGTGGATCGACCAGGACAGGTCGATCGCCCCCATCACGCCGGCGTGGGAGCGGAACAGCAGGCGCGACGTGTCCTCCACGGCGAGGTTCTGCGCACGGACACCGTGCTGCGCCTGCACCTCGGAGATGGGACCGAGGAGGAAACGCGCGATGTCGACGGAGTGGCTGCCGTTGTCGATCAGCACGCCGCCGCCGCTGACGGCCGGATCCGCGTTCCAGCGTCCGCTCATGTCGACGCGGCTGCAGAAGATGTTCTCGAACAGCACGATGCGCCCCAGGATCCCGGAGTCGACGATTCCCCGGGCCTTGCCGACGTCCTGCACGTAGCGGAACTTCGAGGCCATCATGAGGATGCGGTCCGCCTGCTTCGCCTGCTCGGTCATGCGGGTCGCCTCCGCGACGGTGAGCGCGAAGGGCTTCTCGCAGATGAGGTGAAAGCCGGAGCCCAGAAGCTGCGACGCGAGCGGCTCGTGCGTCGCCGGGGGCGTGCAGACGATCGCCGCCTCCGCGAGCCCGGAGCCGATGAGCGACTCAACGGACTCCAGGGGCCGGGCCCCGGTCTCCTTCGCCGCCCGCTCACGGTTCTCCGGCACCGTGTCCACGACCGCCACCAGCTCCGCCTCCGGCACGCGGCCCACCGCCTGCAGGTAGGCGCCGCCGATGGCGCCACACCCGAGGACCGCAACCCGCACTTTCTCTTCTCGGACCATCGCGAACCCTCTCCCACCCCAACTTCGGGATGCCGGAAGGCACCCACAGGCGGGAATATAGCGCCCGCCGGGTCCCGGATCCCATCGATCGTGCCGTGTGTGGGGACACCATTCTAGCGCGAACGGGCGGATCTCGTGCACCCCGGGCCATGCTACATTGCCGGGGAGGAACACGGAGCGCAAGATGACGGGCAAGGCACCGGTGCCGGTGATGCTCACGATCCGGCACATGAACATGGGCGGGGCTCAGCGTCAGCTGTTCAACCTGGCCACCGGCCTGGATCCTCGGCGCTTCCGCCCTTTGGTGGTGTGCCTGCACCGGGAGGAGCCTCTCATGAAGCGGCTCCGCGAATCGGGGGTCGAGACGCTCTGTGTCCCGGCGCGCCACAGCATCGACCCCGGGCTCCCCGTCCGCCTCGCCCGGGTGGCTCGCGACCGCGGGGTCCGGCTCCTCCATTCGTACCTCTTCGCGGCGAACGCCTGGGGCCGCATCGCCGCCCGCCTGGCGGGGATCCCCGCGGTGGCCAGCGAGCGCACCGACCGGCCGCGGCGGCGGCGGCGGGAGATCCTTGCCGAGCGGGTCCTGGCGCCCCTCACCGCCGCATACATCGTCAACTCCGAGGCCGTGGCCCGCCGGGTGCTGCAGGCGGTGCCCGCCATGCGAGGCCGGCTCCGGAGGATCCCGAACGGCATCGATCTCACCCCCTTCGCCGGGGATCGCCACCGCTGCCGGGCCGACCTGCGGGTTCTCCTGCGCCTGCCGGCCGACGCGACGCTCGCCGGGGTGCTCGGGACCCTCTCCCCGGACAAGGCCCACGGCATCCTCCTCGACGCGCTGTCGGGGCTCCCGCCCACGGTCGGCCTCGTGGTGATGGGCGAGGGACCGGAACGGCGCGCCCTCGAGGACCGGATCCGCGCCGGGGGGCTCTCCGAACGAGTGCACCTTCTCGGGCACCGGGACGATGTCCCGGGCCTGCTGCTCGGACTCGACCTCCTCGTCCAGAGCTCCCTCCGGGAGGGGATGCCCAACGCCGTCCTCGAGGGGATGGCCGCCGGCCTGCCGGTGGTCGCCACCGCGGTCGGTGGAACCGCGGAGGCGCTGGGTGGCGGCGACTGCGGCGTGCTCGTGGAGCCGGGATCCGCCGCCGCGCTCGCGGAGGCGATGGCGGCGCTCCTCGCCGATCCCGGGCGAGCCGCCGCCCTCGCCGCCCGGGCCCGGGAACGCGTCGAGATCGAGTACTCCCTTGCCGGGATGATCCGGAGGACCGAGGCGCTCTACGCGGAGATCCTGCAGGCTTAGCTCGTGGATCAGCCGGCCTCGGCAGGCAGCCGGTCCAGACCGGCGAGCCCCTCGGAGGGTGCGCAGGCGGTGCCGTCCCTGCACACGCGGACGAGCTCGATCCACTCGTCCGCGCAGGCCACCTGGACGCGGTCCCCCTCCCGCCGGATCCGTCCGGGCGGGGCCTCCCCGACCGACCGACCGGTCCGGGCCACGCGGGTGACCGTCAGCTGGCGGTCCTCGCAGACCACCCTCGGCTCCCCGAGACGGGCCGGAAACGGTGAGAAGTCCAGGGAGCGGACCAGCCGGTCCACCGAGGCCGCCGGCCGTCGCCAGCCGATCCGTCCGTCCTGCGGCGGCCGCCGGCCGAAATAGTGCCGCCGGCCCTCCTGGACCCGCGAGGGCACCGGTTCCCCCGCCGCCACGGCCTCCACGAGGCGCCGCACGAGAGGGACCCCTTCCCGGATGCAGCGGGCGTTCAGGCTGAAACCGGTCTCGGTTCCGTCCAGCGGGAAGCGCGTCTCGTAGGCGATGGGTCCGCCGTCCACCTTCGGCTCCATGCGGTGCACCGTGACCGCATGCTCCCCCTCGCCCCGGTAGATCGCCCAGGTCGGGACGTTCAGCCCGGCGTAGGCCGGCAGCGGCCCCGGGTGGAGGTTGAACGCCCCCGCCCCGGGGGCGGCGATGACCGCGGGCGCCGCGATGTGCAGCGAGTGCACGTTGAGCAGGAGCCGCACCCTCCGGGCGGCGATCCACCCCGCCAGGTCCGCGCCCCGGGCCGCGGCACCCGGCAGGACGGGGATCCCGCGGGCTCCGGCGTAGGACGCCGGCGTCGCGCCGGGGCCGCCCTGCCCGTCGGTGAGCACCCCGAGCACGTCATGGCCGGCCTCCACGAGGTATCGCAGGACCTGAAGCCCCGCCGACTCCTCCGCCGCCAGGAGGACGGTGATCCCGGTGGACATTCAGAGGCTCCGGAGCCGTTCCCAGCAGGCCTGGAACATGAGCAGCGCCCACAGCAGCGCGCCGTGGTTGTGGCGGCCGGCGCGGTGTTCCTCCACGAGCCCGCGGACCGCCCCCGGCTCGAGGACCCCGGCCTCCCCCAGGCCCGGCCCCAGGAGCCGTTCATCCACATCCGGGGCCAGCGGGCCGGCGAGCCAGCCGTTCACCGGGATCGAGAACCCCTTCTTGCGGCGGTCCAGGACCGTCGCCGGAAGGCGTTCACGGAGCGCTTCGCGGAACACGTGCTTGCCCTGGCCCCGGTGCAGCTTCGCCGCCGGGGGCAGGGTCGCCGTCCACTCGACCCAGCGGTGGTCGAGGAGCGGGACCCGGACCTCCAGGGAGTGCGCCATGCTGGCCCGATCCACCTTCGTGAGGATCTCCCCCGGAAGGTAGGTCTTGAGGTCGACGTACTGGACCCGGGACAGCGTGTCGTCCGCCGGGGCCCGTCGGTGAACCTGCCGCAGGTGATCCGCCGCCGCGTACCCCTGCAGTGCCGCCCGGAACGCGGGTCTGTAGAGGGGATGCCGTGTGGCCTGGACCGAGATCCCCACCAGCCGCTCGTACGCCTCGACGAGATCCCCCCGCAGGGACTCCAGGCTTGCCTGGCGGCTCGCGCCCCGGGCCCCGCCGCCGACCCAGCCGGCCACCGAGGCGGCCGCACCGAGGAGGGCGGCGCGCATGCCCTCGGGCACCGCGCGGTGGACCGCCGCCAGCTGCACGAACTTGCGATAGCGGTGGTAACCGCCCAGGGTCTCGTCGCCGCCGTCACCGCTCAGCGCGACGGTCACGTGCCGGCGGGCCAGGCCGCAGAGGAGGTAGGTCGGCAGCGCCGAGTTGTCGGAGAAGGGCTCGTCATACGCCTCCACGATCCGCGGGAGCAGCCCGAAGCAGTCGGGATCCGCGCGATCCTCGTGATGGTCGGTCCGGAAGCGGCGGGACACCATGCGCGCATACGGGCTCTCGTCGTAGGCCGTCTCGTCGAAGCGGACCGAGCAGGTGCGGACGGGCTCCGGGGAGGCCGAGGCCATGGAGGCGACGACCGCGCTGGAGTCGATGCCGCCGGAGAGGAAGGCGCCGAGCGGCACGTCCGCGACCAGGTGGGACCGGACGGACTCGTCGAGCCGCTCGAGCAGCTCCTCGTGCAGCGCCGGCCCGGACCCCGACGCCGTGGAGCCCCGGAACGTCACGTCCCAGTACTCCCGTGGGCGGGGAGCCCGCCCCTCTCCGAGCCGGAGCACGTGGGCGGGCGGCAGCTTCGCCACCGAGCGCAGGATGCTGTAAGGATCGGGCACATAGCCCAGGGAGAAGTACGTCTCCACCGCCCGTGGCTCCAGCTCCCGCTGCAGGCCACGGTCGGCGAGGATCGCCTTCAGCTCGCTGGCGAACAGGCAGCTGCCGTCCGGCCGCAGGGCGTAGTAGAGCGGCTTGATTCCGAGCCGGTCCCGGGCC
>JASFRI010000307.1:0-5348 GCA_050115015.1 Acidobacteriota bacterium | reverse complement strand
CTCCTTCAGGCTGAAGCCGTGTAGGTACAGGACCACCGCCGCGCGCCTCCCCGGGGACAGCCGGCGCAGCCCGTCGCGCAGGGCGCTCCGGACCTGCGCCGAAGAGCTGCGCTCCTCCGGCGAGGGGCGGCCCGAGGGCACGGCGTGTCCGGAATCTGCAAGTTCCTCCTCCCGTCGGCGGCGCCGTCGCCGGATCTCGTCCATCACGGCGCTGTGCGCCGCCTTCCAGAGATAAGACGCTCGAGGGACCTCCGGTTCCTTGCCCGTGAGCTTCCCCGCGATCCGGAGGCAGGCGTCCTGGACGATGTCATCCCGCTGGAATGCCAGCCAGGAGGGGCAGATCCGGACGACGGCCCGGGCGATCGTGCGGCGGACCCGTTCCATCTCCGACGGGGGGGATGCCGGCTCCCGGGTCGCCGCGCGGCGGGAGGGACCCGCCTCCGGCGGTCCATCCTGGTGTTCCCGGCTCACCCTCTTTTCTTCACCCCGGTCATGAGGTCGTGGCGGAAAAGGACTTCCATCCGCCTCCGGAATCATGGTGATGCATGGCACCGCCCATGGTATCACCGGGGAAATCGTCCCCTCGATCCAGGATGCCCCGAGGAACCGGTCCATCCTGCCGATCCCCCGCGAGGTACACCGCTACCGCCTCGTCTGGCTGCTCCGGGTGCTGTGCGTTGATCCCGTCGCACCCCGGAGTCCCGGCCCGGGGAGCCGCGTCGAGCGGAAGGAAGGGCTCTGGTGTAGCCTTGGGTTGCTCCGGGGGTGGAGGGTGGCGATGCGCTGGTTCGTTGCGATGTTGATCGGGGTCGGTGCGCCGTCGATGGGGGCGGAATGTCCGACGATCGGCGGGGTTGACGCCGTGATCCGTCCCGGGACGGTGCTGGTTCTGGGGCAGCTGTACGGGACCGCGGAGAGCCCGGAGTTCGTGCGCGACGTCGCCTGCCATGCAACCGCCGCCGATCTACCGGTCGTCGTCGGAGTGGAACTGCCGGCCGGTGAGCGCGGGCGGATCGAGCTCTTCCTCGACTCGACCGGCGCGCCGGGAGATCGCGAGAGCCTCATCTCCGGGCCTCCATGGCAATCCGACCCCCAGGACGGGCGGACGAGCTTCGCGATGCTCCAGCTCATCGATGGCCTGCGATGGCTGCGCGCGGCCGGCAAGTCGATCCGCGTGGTGCCCTTCGACACGGGCGGCGCCGGCGACGATCCGCCGCACGAGCGTGGCATGGGGGGGGCCCTCGCGGCTGCCGCGAAGGCCGCACCGGACTCGATGATGGTCGTCCTCGCGGGGAACGTGCACACCCGGCCCATGCGAGGCAGGGCTTCGAACGCGGACCACGAACCGATGGCCTACGTGCTGGCCCGGCAGATCCCCGGGCGCGACGTGATCACCCTCGACGTGGCCCACGGACCGGGGAGTGCGTGGAACTGCTCTTCCGGCTGCGGGCCGGTCGAGGTCCTGGGCACGGAAGGCGACTGGCGCTGGACGGTCCAGCTCGACGAGACGATGCCTCCTGACGGTCACCACGGCCGCTACTTCATCGGTGACGTGACGGCCTCGCCGCCCGCGCGGGGTGGAGCCGCGACGGTGCCCGTCGACGAGACCCCCTGGGTGCGACGCCGCACCGGATGGACGCCCGACGACTGGTCGCCGCCGGCGGCGCCGCCCAGGGCGATGGGGGACCTCACGGCCGCCGAGCAGCTCTTCCAGGGCGACTGGCAGTCCTACCTGTACGAATCGGGCAAACGTTCCTGGAAGATGCGCTTCGAGGGGCGCAGCTTCCACGCCGAGGGTGGGGGGGGGACCGGATGAGTTCTACGCGGGCTACGTGTCGATCCGGGCCGAGACCTCTCCCGCGCAGATCGACTTCACGATCGAGGATTGTGATTGTGACTATGCCGGGTCGACGAGCCGGGGCATCTACTACGAGGACGAGGGGAGCCTCGTGCTGGCGGCGCCCCCCCCGGGCACGCCCCGGGCGGAGAACTTCGAGCGGCAGGACGATATGCTGCGCCTGCGTCGGCCCGAGCCCACGGAGGGGAGCGAGCGCACGGGCCCGTAGCCGAAAGCACCTCGAGAGGAGGTCGGGCTACCCACACCCGACACGCAATCCTCCCTTTGCCTCGGTCCCCGGACCGACCGCCGGTCGCTAGGGCTTTCCGGCTTCCTCTTCTTGGAGCTCGTCGAGCCGATCGGTGACCGCTGCTGCCTCCTCGGAGCGCCCCAGCGAGATCAGCACGGCACGTTGCCGCTCGAGCCACCAGGCAAGCTCGAGCGGGTGGTCCCCGTCCTTCTCGAGGATGCGCACCGACTCGCTGATGAGGGGCTCCGCCTCGGCATACCGTTCCTGCTGCACGCGGATCGCCGCCAGCTTGCCGCGTAGCTCCAGGAGAGCCAGGCTCTTCTTTCCGAGGTTCTTTCGACCGACTTCCAGTGCGCCGGCGTAGGACCGCTCCGCCTCCTCACTCTCGCCGCGCTGCGCGTGGATGTCTCCCGCGAGGGCAAGCGCCTCGTAGAGGCCTCCGTTGTGCCTGGAGAGCTTCCCGGCCTCGTCCAGGGCGGACCGGACGCTCGTGTAGGCCTCCTCCAGCTCGCCCGCCTCGATCTCCTTCTTCGCCTCCCAGAGGTCCTTCTCGAAGTCGTACTCGATGGACAGACCGCTTCCCCCGCGGCTGAATTCGATGACAACCATGAAGGACACGTCCACCGGCACGCCGTTCTGGGTCCCGGGCCGGTAGCGCCACTGTCGAAGCGACTCGATCGCCGCTTGCTCGAAGCCGAAGCCGGTCGGAAAGGCGCGGACGACCTGGATCACCCCGACACTTCCGCTCTCGAGCACGACCGCATCGAGGACCACCACCCCCGAGCGCCGGCTCTGCAACGCTATGGGCGGGAAGCGCACCGGGACCCGGTGGGCCAGCTCCGGGTACGTCACGCCGTCGACCCCCGGCTTCATCGGCTCCCCCGTGGCGACGGCGAGGGACCAGAAAAGGAGGAGGGCACAGCAGATCGCGTGGACCTTCATCATCCACCCTCCCTTCCGTGCGGGGAATGCGCTTCCCTGACCGCCAGGCGGGGCCGACGGAGGCGTGACCCATGGGTCCCTGGCGACCCACGACGGGGGTTTTCCCGCAGAGGATACCAGGAACGGACAGCCTGGGAATGGGCCGCCGCTCCCGGCCTCCTCCCCGGTACCAGGCCGTGGGCACCGCCCTCCCGCGCCCCGTATCGCACGATCCGGGTCGCAAGTGCTACTCTCATCTGCTCATGGCTCTGCAACCCGGCGCGCAGCTCGGTCCCTACGAGATCGTCGGCCCCCTGGGGGCCGGCGGGATGGGGGAGGTCTACCGCGCCCGGGACACCCGGCTGGACCGCGAGGTTGCCGTCAAGGTTCTGCCGCAGCACCTGTCCGCCTCCACCGAGGCACGCCAGCGCTTCGAACGCGAGGCCCGCTCGGCCTCCAGCCTGAACCATCCCAACATCTGCACGGTGCACGACATCGGTTCTCACGAGGGCACCGACTACCTCGTGATGGAGCTGCTGGAGGGGGAGACCCTGGCCGACCGCATCGAGCGCGGGCCGATGCCGCTGGACGAGCTCCTGAAGGTGGCCATTCCCCTGGCCGACGCCCTCGACCGGGCGCACCGTTCGGGGCTGGTGCACCGCGATCTGAAGCCGCAGAACGTCATGCTGGCCCCCGGCGGCGCCAAGCTCATGGACTTCGGGCTGGCCAAGGGCATGGAGGCCTCGTCGCCCACCGACCTGACCGCGACGCCGACCATGACGTCACCGCTCACCGCCGCGGGGACGATCCTCGGCACGTTCCAGTACATGGCGCCCGAGCAGCTGGACGGCAAGGAGGCCGATGCGCGCAGCGATCTGTTCGCCTTCGGGGCCATGCTCTACGAGATGGCCACCGGCAGGCGCGCCTTCCGGGGGGAGACCCAGGCATCCCTCATCGCCGCCATCCTCAAGGAGGAGCCGACCCCGCTCCCCGAGGCTCGCCCCTCCATGCCGCAGGCCCTGGATCACGTGGTGTCCCGCTGCCTGGCCAAGGATCCGGAGGCACGCTGGCAGACGGCCCGGGACATGGGCGCAGAGCTCCAGTGGATCGCCGCTGCCGGTGGCGCCGTGGCGCCCGCCGCGGCGGAACCGGAGGCGGTGGATCGGCGTGGGCTGCCCGCCTGGAGCTGGTTGGCAGCTGCCCTGGCGGCGGTCGGGATCTTCGCCGGCGGCTGGCTGCTGCACCGTGCGCCCGTGCCCCCACGGCAGGTGGTGCGTTCCAGCGTCAACCTGAGCCCGGGCACGGTGCTGGACACGAACAACCGGTCGCTGGCGCTATCGCCGGACGGCACGCTGCTGGCCTACGCGGGACGGAACGCAGAGGGAACGACGGGTATCTGGGTGCGCCGGCTGGACAGCCTGGATGCGCGGCACCTCGCCGGGACCGAGGGCGCCACCTACCCCTTCTGGTCGCCGGACGGGCAGCAGCTCGGGTTCTTCGCCGACGGCAGGCTGCGCCGGATCCCCGCCGGTGGCGGCACCGCCCAGACCGTCACCGAGGCGCCGGACGGCCGCGGCGCGACCTGGGGCGCGAACGGCACCATCGTCTTCGCGCCGGCACCGTTCGGTCCTCTGATGAAGGTGGCCGCCGCCGGAGGAGAATCCACGCCCGTCACGACCGAGGATCGTCCCGACTGGACCCACCGCAACCCGCACTTCCTGCCCGATGGCCAGCGGCTCCTGTTCTTCATGGGCCCGCCCATCGTCGGGGAGGGAGGGAGCATCCAGAGCCTCGACCTGCGCACCGGCGAGACCCGGAAGGTCGCGGACGCCGAGAGCGAGGGCATGTTCGTGGAGCCCGGGTACCTGGCGTTCGTCCGCGAGGGGAACCTGGTGGTCCAGCCCATCGACCGGAGCACGCTCGAGCTGTCCGGCGAGCCGGTCCCCATCGTCGAGGGCGTGCAGTTCAATACCTTCCGCTGGGCCGGGACCTTCACCTTCTCCCGCACCGGCCTTCTCGTCTACCAGCAGGGGGCCGTCCAGGCGGAGAGCCAGCTCACCTGGTTCGACCTCGAGGGCCGGAAGCTCGAAACGGTCGGCGATCCGGCGATCTTCTGGGTCAACCTGAAGATCTCCCCCGATGGCCGTCGGGCGGTGACCTCCATCCGCCGGCCCGACGGGCGCTCCGACGTGTGGATCTACGATCTGCAGCGCGGGATGGCGACCCGGTTCACCTTCGGCGACGTTCCGGCGCTGGGGCCGCTCTGGTCCCCGGACGGCGGTCTGGTGGCGTTCAGCGACGGTGGGAGCCACATCTGGATCAAGTCCTCGGACGGCACCG
>JASFRI010000306.1:0-5357 GCA_050115015.1 Acidobacteriota bacterium | reverse complement strand
GACCGCCTCGCGCCGGTCGTCGGGACCGTAATAGGCATCGACGAGGTTCGCGTCGTGCTCTCCCGCGGCCAGGACCAGCTCCACGTACTCCGACGCCAGCGCGTCCAGCTCCGACATGCATCCCTCCCTTCCCTGCAGGCTAACCCGGCCCCGGCCGTCCCACAAGCCCGGCGTCCTCCGGATGACAGCCTCCGGGACGGTTGATACGATGCTCCCGGTGCCGGCCGGTCGGCCGGCGGGGGAGTGGAGATGCGACGCTGGATGGGATCGGTGGCTCTCGGCCTGGTGCTGGCGGCGGCGGCACCCGCCGCGGAGGGCGAGGCGCCCGGGGAGTTGGAGGGCATCCGGATCGGGGAGAGCTTCTCCAGCCTCGACCGGAAGCTGGACCTCCGCTCCCTCGTCCCGTTCCGGATGGGAGAGGCGGAGCAGTACATCGTGGACACGAGGGTTCCGCTGGCCGCCCGGCCCCAGGAGTACCTGGACCGGCGCGGCGTCCGGAGGCTGGAGCTGCGCCTCCGGGACGACCGTGCCGAGTGGATCCGGGCCGAGTATCGCTACCGGGACGAGGTGCTCTTCGACGACATGGCGGCGGAACTCACCGCCCTCCACGGAGCCCCGGACCGCGTGCAGACCGGCGGACCGATGCAGGTGGGGAGGGTCGGTGGCATCCGGCTCTACCTCTGGCTGCGGATCTGGAGCTGGGAGTGGGACGGCGTCCGGCTGTCCGTGGAGGGGAAGCACTACGGGGACGACAAGATCCAGGAGAAGCCCCTGCGGCACCGCTATACCTGGACGCTGGATGCCGGACCGGAGCCCGAGGAACCGGAGAACCTGGTGCCGATCCGGAAGCTGCCCACCGACGCCTCCGGGTAGACCCCTCTCCCTGGCAGCCTGCTAAAGGCTGGGCGCCAGCAGCACCGCGTTGAGCAACAGGCGGTTGAGGTGCGGCCAGTACGCCCGGAAGATCGGGCTGCCGGCGAAGAGGATCACCTTCCCCCGTCCCCGGCGCTCGGCGAGGAGGTAGCTCTGGCCCGCCAGCGCCTCCCGGGTCTCGTCCCACATGAAGCCCGACAGACGCAGCTCGTCCGCCGGCGCGAACCGGGCGACGTCGATCCCCTCCCCGGCCGGAGTGAACGCGAGACGGGAGATCACCGGCACGGCGAGCCAGTCGCCGTAACCGAGGGTCAGGTAGTGATGCAGGTCCAGATCCACGCGGGCGATGGCGCCGGGCGTCGCGTCCGGTAGCTCGTCGACCCGGACCGCGGGCGGGTCCGCCGGGGACGGTGCTCCCCGGCCCGCCGCGGGGTCCTCGACGGGAGCCGGCCGCGTCACCGGCCTGGCGCTCGTCCAGTCCGTCTCCGGCCGTGCCGCCAGGGCGGCGCCGCCGCCGATCCCGACGAACACCCCGCCGTCGCGCACCCACCGGTCCAGCCGCTCCACCCCCGCCTCCCCCAGCAGCTCCAGGTATGCGTCGCCGAGGGGGTCCGCGTCTGGGAAGATCAGCACGTCCAGGTCCGTCCAGTCGCCCCGCGGGAGGTCCCGGGCGCGGATCCGGGTGATCGCCAGGTCCAGTCGCTGCTCCATCAGGTACCAGATCCACCCGGTGGCGGAGGGGCGCGCCGGGGGCCCGAAGACCAGCCCGACCCGCGGCGCCCGTAGCGGCAGCACCTTGTCGCTTCCCAAATCGATCCCCTCGTCGGTCCAGGCGCTGCGGGCACCCCGGAACAGGACCCGATGACGGTTCCCGATCGCCTCCAGCCGGTCCGCCAGGTCGTCCGGGTTGCCCCGGCGCTTGACGATCAGGGTGCCCCGCGGAAACGGCTCCCCGTCGATCCGGAAAGCCTCCATGGCGATCTGGGCCCGGATTGACGGCTGGGCGGCGAGCAGGTCCACCAGGGCCCGCGCCGCGTCGTTGCCGTCGTAGGGAAGCAGGAACGCGACGGCGTCTCCGGCGCCGCGCAGACCCGCGGGAAGCTCGGGGGGGGCGGCGCTCAAGGCCCCGGTGGAGGGCTGGTCCGCCGCGAAGGCCCGGGCTCCGTAGGCCAGGGGGAGGGACCATGCGGTGATGTCGTAGAAGCCGTCCGGCTCCTTGCGGCGCCGCCTCTCGGACTGCTCCCGCAGGAAGGCCGCGGGCAGCTCGACCTCCCGCTCCACCAGCGTCCGGGCCAGCCGCCGCTGCGGCTGGTCCAGGGGGATCAGCAGGCCGTTCCGGGGGAGCGCCGGCGGCGGCACCTGGCCGGGCAGCAAGGGCCGCAGGCCCCCGTTCCGGACCTCAGCGTCCGGGTAGCGCACCTCGATCCCGAGCTCGTCCAGGATCGCGGCGAGCTCCCGTGCCCCGTCCGTGCCCGGCTCGGGGACCAGCCAGTATTCCCGGGGTGCCTGTCCGGAGCCGACGGCCTCCTCGAAGAAGCGGGCGTAGTCCTCCTGACGGGCCCGGCGGTTCCCCGCCGCCGTACGGATGGTGGCCAGGGAGGTGAGAAAGTGATGCCACGCCGCCTCGCGCAGGGTGACCAGGGCGTCGTCGCGGCGTCGCTGCACGAGACCCCGGGCGGAGGCCTGCTCGTAGGTCATCCCCACGGCGCCGTTCAGCGTCGGGAACGAGTCCCCGTAGCCGGGATAGAAGGCGTCGAACCGCTCGCCGGTGTAGTAGTCCACCCGGAAGGTGTCGAGCATCGCGGCGTTCCCCGCGCCGAAGACCTCCCACCACCGCCGGAGGAGGTCGGGGATGAAGGGGTTGATCGGGGAGGTCGGGGGCGGAAAGAAGTACGTGGCGTCGGTGCCCATCTCGTGCAGGTCCACGAAGACGTGCGGGTACCACTCGCGAAACGCCGCCACCCTCGCGCGGCTCTCGACCTGCGTCAGGAAGAACCAGTCCCGGTTCAGGTCGAAGAGATAGTGGTTGAAGCGGCCACCCGGCCAGGGTTGCCGGTGCTCGGCGGCCTGCGGGTCCGGGTCCGGACGCGGCACGCCCGATGGATCACGGGCGATGGTTCGCTCCTCCCAGCCGAGGAAGCGGGCGCGCCCGTCGGGGTTCTGCATCGGATCGATCATCACGACGGTGTTCTCGAGCCACGAGAGGGTCTCGGGAGTGCGATCGGCAGCGAGGTGGTAGGCGGTCATCAGTGCCGCCTCGGTGCCGGAGTGCTCGTCGCCGTGGACGCTGTAGGCGAGCCACACCACCACCGGCGTCCCCTCGATCAGCGCCTCCCGGGGCATGTTGGCCGGGCGGTTGCGCGGATCCCGGAGCAGGCCGAGGTGGCCCCGGATGTCCTCGAGCCTCGCGAGGTTCTCCGGCGAGGAGATGGTCGCGAGCAGCAGCGGCCTTCCCTCGTACGTGTGCCCGTACGTCCCGAGCCGCACCCGGTCCGATGCGGCCGCCAGCGCCTCGAGGTAGGCCCCGGCCCGCTCCGGCGTCGTGAACCACTCCCCCAGGTCGAAGCCGAGGAACTCCCGGAAGGTGGGCACCGCGGGATCGGGGTCCGTCCCCGGATAGAGGACCTCCGGGGTCGCGGCATAGGCAGGGGGCGTGGCGGCGCCCGGAGGCTCCACGGCCAGGGAGGCGTTCCACGAGAGCGCCGCGAGCAGCAGCCCGCCCGCGAGGCGCGTGATGGGATGGGTGGTCACGGACGGATCTCCTTCCGGGGGCGGCTGCCGCCGGACTGCGGCCATTCTCGCGGAGGGTGTAGGCCGCTTGCAAGCCGCCACGGCCCGGTATACCTTCCGGTCCCCATGGACCCCATGCTCTCCGCGCCCCTTCCGCGCCCCCGTCCCGCGCCGGAGGAGCGCCTCCGTGCCGCCATCGAGATCCTGGTGGTGACCCTCGGGGTGGAGCTGCTGGGCGAGATCCTGATGGTGCTCTGGTTCGGTCCCGTGGACGTGGGGGACCTCGGGGCCGCCAGGCTCACGGCGGTCGTGCTGGTGAAGAACCTCCTGATGCCGGCGGCGCTGATCGCCCTGTTCCTGCGGCTCGAGGGCCGGGGCTTCCGGGAGCTGGGGTTCGGGGCCCGGCCGCCGGGCCGGGAGATCCTCCTGGGGCTGCTGCTCTGGCCGCCCGTCCTGATCGGATCGTCGCTGCTGTCGGCGGGACTGCTCTGGGCCTTTCCCGCCCTTCGCAGCGCCGGCCCGAACCCGCTGCTGGGGATGATCCACACGCCCGGGGATGTGGCTCTTTTCGTCGTGATGAGCGTTCTCGGCGGTGGGCTGGGGGAGGAGACGGTCCGGGCGTTCGTCCTGCGCCGGTTCGAGCGCTACCTGGGAGGCGTCTGGGTGGGTCTGGTGCTCTGGAGCCTGGCGTTCGGGGCGATGCACCAGATCCAGGGGCTGGACAAGGCCATCGCCGTGGGGTTCCTCGGCCTGTTCCTGGGGGGGATCTACATCTGGCGGCGCGACCCGCTGGCCGCCATCACCATCCATGCGGCGTTCAACGTCGCGCAGACGCTGCTCGCCTACCTGACGATGTAATCACAAAAAAACCGGTGAGACCCGCGGCGGATGCCGCGGGCCGACCGGTCACGAAGGGCGCCGCCGTCTTGCGGGAAATCCGGACTCTCCCGGACATGTCGTGGGCAGGGAACCTTCCGGCGCGCCCATGCACACCCGGAGCGCTAGCGCTCGAGCGCCTCCTTCAGCTCCTTGCCCGAGGTGAAGCGTGCGACGCGACGGGCGGGGATGCTGATCGGCTCGCCTGTCTGCGGGTTGCGCCCGACGCGGGCCTTCCGCTTGGACACCGCGAACGTGCCGAAACCCGAGAGGGTGGTGCGCTCGCCCTTCTTCAGGGACTGCGTGATGCCGTCGATCACCGACTCGAGCACCCGCTGCGCATCGGCCTTCGTGATGTTGACCTCGGATACCACCTTCTCAATCAGATCGCCCTTGTTCATCCGGTTCCCTCCCTCTGATCTTGTGTGTCTGAGAGAATACCCCGTTCCCCCACCAGCGGGAGCCTGTATCCCGCCGGAGGGGACCCTTGCGACATGTTCTGACGTCCTCGCTCCCGGACGGCGTGCCCGGGATGCGTATCTATACCAGATACAGGATCCGGCTGCAGTGATCGCAGGTCCGGATCTCGTCCTCCGTCTCCGTCGAGTACTGCGTCGGCTGCTTCAGAAAGCAGGCGAGGCAGGTGTTGTTCCTCACGGGTACGACCACCCGCTTGTAGCGCTCCTGGAGCTTCTCGTAGAGCTTCAGGTGCTCTGGGTTGAGCTTCCCCGCCAGGTCGTGCCGGGCGGTCTCGAGGGCGTCCTGCTGCTCGAGGCTGAAGCCCATCTCCTTTTCCTTGGGACCGGCCCCGCCCTCCATATCGCGGATCATCAGGTCCAGATCCTGCAGCATGATGAGGCGTTCGAGGTCGGGGTTCA
>JASFRI010000305.1:0-5363 GCA_050115015.1 Acidobacteriota bacterium | reverse complement strand
GTACCTCCTGGCGTTCGTGCTGGTGCTCGGGGCGCTGATCTTCATCCACGAATTCGGTCACTTCTTCGTGGCGAAGCTCTTCGGGATCCGGGTCGAGACCTTCTCGCTGGGCTTCGGGCCGAGCCTGGTGGGTTTCCGGCGGGGGCACACCCGCTACCAGATCTCCGCCATTCCCCTCGGGGGCTACGTCAAGATGCTGGGGGAGCAGCCCGACGAGTCCCTCAGCGGCAGTCCGGAGGAGTTCCTGTCGCGCTCCAAGCCGGTACGCCTGGCCGTCCTGGTGATGGGCGCGGGGATGAACCTCCTGCTGGCCGTCGGGATCTTCTGGGTGCTTTTCATGATGGGCATCCAGCAGCCCGCCTACTTCGACGAGCCCCCGGTCGTCGCCATGGTGGCTCCCGACTCCCCCGCGGCGGAGGCGGGGCTGCGTCCGGGGGATCGAATCCTCGCTCTCGGTGGCAAGGAGGTGCCCACCTGGCTGGAGTTCAGCACCCAGGTGCAGCTGCAGCCCAACACGCAGACCGAGATCGAGGTTCACCGCGGCGATGAGGATCTCGTGCTGCCGATCCGGATCGGCACGCCGCCCATGGACGATGCCCGCGAGCGTTACGGCATGGGATACGTCGGCATCCTCCCGTACGCCGCGACCTACGTCGCGGCGGTCGAGCCGGGATCACCGGCGGAGGCCGGGGGCATCGAGATCGGCGACGAGCTCTGGGGCCTGGGGGAGGAGCGGGTCTACGACTACGCTCGCTTCGACGAGGCGGTGAAGACCAGCCCGGGCAAGGCACTGTCGATCCGCATGCTCCGGGACGGGAACCTCGTCGACCTCGAGGTGGTCCCGGCGAACCAGGGTGGTCATGGCCGGATCGGTGCCACCTTCACGGTGCACGTTTCCCTGCAGCCGACCACGCCCCTGGGTGCCCTCAGGGCGAGCCTCGAGACCAACTGGAGCTCCGCCGGGCTGCTGTTCCGCACCATCCGCAACTTCAAGGTGTTCGGCGGGACCATCGGGGTCCGCGCGATGTCGGGGCCGGTGGACATCGCACGGTTCAGCGGCGAGGCCCTGCGCAGCGGGTGGCGCACGTTCTTCACGTTCATGGCCCTCGTCAGCCTGCAGCTCGGCGTCCTCAACCTCCTGCCGATCCCCGTCCTGGACGGCGGTCATATCTTCGTCCTGCTGCTCGAGGGGATCCTGCGCCGCGACTTCACCCTGGCGGTGAAGGAGCGGCTCATCCAGGCCGGCTTCCTGTTCCTCGTGACCCTGATGGGCGTCGTGATCTCGGTCGACGTGATCAAGAACGTCGTCGGGTAGGGCCGGACGGCCGGATCACCGACGTGGGGGGCGGCGGCGGTGGTCGCCGTGTTCGCTGTCGGTGTAGCGCCGGCGCGGGGTCGACTTCTCTCCCCTGGGAAGGGGGGGATGATCGTCCGTATGTCCGAAGGGCCTCCACGCCTGGCAGACGACGCACCAGCGCTCACCCTCGAGCCAGTGGAGGAATCGTCGTGCGGCCTCCGGACGGTACGGTTCGCTCATGGAAGGATCGGCCTCGAAACGCGCTCTCCCATTCAAGATAGGCCACATCCTACCGTACGCAAGCCGGCCACCGTTCGCGAACACCGTTCGCCCCCGGGCGGCGCGGGGCGGAGGGCGGGATCCGTCGGTGTCCGCAACCTCCTGGCAGCAGTGATGTTCTCTCCCTGAGCCCGTCGCCCTTCGGCTGGCATCGGCGTTGCTCTTCCCGGAACCCACTGAGAGGAGAAACTGCCGTGCGAGACCGTGAGTCAGGGACGAGAGACACCGACGCCGCGCAGGACCCGTCCGAATACCCGAGGCTTGTCCTCGACGTGCTGATGGGTGGCACGGCGGAGATCCGGATCGGAGACCTCCGGTTCCGGCTCTCGCAGGAGCGGGTGTTCCGGCTCGAGGAGATCCACGGCGGCTTCGTCTACTACCTGCGGAATACCGGCGCCCTCGCACGCCGCCTGGCGGAGCTGGAACGCCGGAGCGGTGACATTGCCGGCGAGTGCGCGGTGCGGAAAGTGACGCCGGTGTCGCGCAACTGAGGCCATGCCGTCAGCGTCCGGGAGCTTCACCTGCCGGCTGCCAGCCCTCTTCCCACAGGACTGCTCCCGGACGCTGCGGCTATCTCGAGGCGCGGGCGAACCGGACGCCCGATCCACGGACCAAGGCCCGGAGTTCCGGGTTCGCGTCTCCGGGTGACACGCAGTCATGGGATGCCGGATGCATCGACCCGCATCCGACGGAAAGGAGGTCAGGTAGGAGCGATCGTCGCCAGCGCGTGGGTGGCGCCGACCGGAACCGGGCCCCCGGGCTCCGGGACGGCGTCGGACCGGGGATCCGGCCGCAGGGCCGGATCCCCATTTCTGACAAGTCACAGGAGAATCGCATGCATCCAGACCGAAACCGGGCGAGCCTTCTCGCCGTCCTGCTTTGCCTCTCCCTCGTCGCGGCATCGGCGGTCACCCTGGCCGCCGCCGGGGACAAGGTCGACCTGAACCGTGCCAGCGCCGAGGAGCTCCAGTCCCTCCCGGGGATCGGCCCCGCCCTCGCCGAACGCATCATCGAGTACAGGGAGAAGAACGGTCCCTTCCAGCGCGTGGAGGACCTGATGAACGTGCGTGGCATCGGGGAGAAGAGCTTCCTGAAGCTGCGCGAGCTGGTCACCGTCGGGCCGCAAGGCGGCGGGAAGGGATGAACGTCAGGGGCGGGGCGGGCACCCCCCGCCCCGCCGCCGGAGGATCGCGACATGAACCTGGCGGAAGCTCTCGTGGCACTCGGCGTGATCGCCGCCCTCGCCGGGATCGGCGCCGGGCCGGTCCGCGAGGGCCTGGCGCGGGCGCGGCTCGACGCCGCGGGGACGGAGATCGCCCGGCGGATGATCGCCGCCCGCTGGCGCGCGGTGGGCGAGGGCCGGTCGATCGGCTTGCGCTTCGAGGTCCGGGAGGGGGAGTGGCACCTGGTGACGTACGGCGACGGTGACGGCGACGGCATCCGGTCCGACGACATCCGCAGCGGTCGGGATGCGCCCCTGCTGCCCGCCGCGGCCCCGGGGGACGGCCGCCCGGGCATCCGGCTCGGCATCCCGCCGGGGAGCTACCCGCGAATACCGCCCTCCCGGGGACGGATCGCCGGTGGCGAGGACCCGATCCGGTTCGGGCGATCCGACATCGCCTCGTTCTCCCCACTGGGGAACGCCACGCCGGGAACGGTCTACCTTACCGATGGCCGCCGGCTCGCCGCGGTGGTGCTGTTCGGGGCCACCGCCCGCGTCCGGCTGCTGCGGTATGACGCGTCGGCGGGGGAGTGGCGATGAGGCGGTGCAAGGCCTGGAGGGAGGCGTTCGAGGTCGCGGTCGAGGTGTTCCGGGTGACTGGCGCGCTCGACGACCGCAGGACCGGGGGCCTGCGGAGCCGGATGCGGAACGCCGCGGTGCGGGTCCCCGCCCTGCTCAGTCGCGCCGCGTCGCGCCGGGCTCCGGCGGAGCGGCGTCGCGACCTGAAACTGGCCCTCGGCTGCCTGGAACAGGTGGAGACAGGGCTGCGGACCTGCCTGGCGCTGGCTCACGCCGGTCCCGGTGAGCTGCGCCATATCACGCAGCGCCTCGAGGCCACCCGGGGCGAGATCGCCCGCCTCGGGCGCCCGGACGGTCCGGATCCTCTTGACCATGGCGCGGATCCGCTGGCACGGGATTCGCTCCAGAACCCCGCGGACGGTCCGTCGGGAGGTTGAGGGGGGTCGGCGGCTGGGATAGACTGCGGGGTCGGAGACACCACGCTCGTCGCGGAGCTGACGCTTGCAACTGCATCTCTTGCTGGCCCGCCTGGATCTGGCGTTCTACGTCACGGGGATCGCACTGGCCTTCGGCTCGGTCCTCGCCCGGCGCCCCGGGCTCATGCGCTGGGTGCCGCCGGCCGCACTGGCGGGGCTGGTGCTGCACGGCGCCAGCGTGCTCAACCTCTGGTACGTGTCCGGGGAGCCCCCGCTGGATCAGGCCCCCGGACGGATCTCCCTGCTGGCCTGGGCCGCGGTGCTGGTCTACGTCGTGGCCGCGTTCTTCTTCCGCCTGGAGATCCTCGGCGTGGTGATCCTGCCCCTGGCGGTCATCCTCATCCTCGTCTCGGGCCTCCTGCCGACGGACGTGGTGACGGTGCCCCAGGCCATCCAGCCGAGCCTGCTCTGGTTCCACATCGGGATGGCGACCCTGGGCGTGGCGGCGCTGTTCCTGACCTTCGGGGCGAGCGTCGTCTACCTGATCCAGGAGCGCGGGCTGAAGGCCCGGAGGCCCTCGCGCCTGCTGATGCGCCTCCCCTCCCTCCAGCGTTGCGAGACCGCCGGCCACCGGGCGCTGCTGTGGGGATTCCCCATGCTCACGGTCGCCATCATCACGGGCATGATCTGGAGCGCCAACGTGAGGGACACGTGGCATCTGTCCCAGGAGACGCTCTCGCTGCTCGCCTGGGGCATCCTGGCCATCGTGCTCTACGCGCGTCTCGTGTCCGGATGGCGCGGACGGAAGGCGGCCTACCTCACGATCGTCGCCTTCGCCGCGGTCCTGGTGCGCATGCTGGGGCTCGCCATCCCTCTATGACGTTCCTGCTGATCGGCGCCAGCCACCGGACCGCTCCGGTGGACGTGCGCGAGCGACTGGTGGTGCCCGAGGAGCATATCCCGGTGCGGCTGCGGCGGCTCCTGGAACGGGGGACCATCGGGGAGGCGATGATCCTGTCCACCTGCAACCGCACCGAGGTCGTCGTCCATGCGGAGGGGGACGCGGCTGCAGCGATCCAGGGGGTGAAGGACGTCCTGGGGGAGGGGGGCGATCTGGACGACGCGGCCCTCGAACGGATCCTCTACGTGAAGCGGGACCGGGACGCGATCCGCCACCTGTTCCGCCTCGGGGTCGGACTGGACTCGATGATCCTCGGTGAGCCCCAGATCCTGGGGCAGGTGAAGGCGGCCTACGCCCGGGCGGAGGCCTCGGGGACCCTCGGCTCGCACCTGCGGCCGCTGTTCCAGCGGGTCTTCTCGGTCGCGAAGAAGGTGAGGACCGACACCGACATCGGGCGCAACCCGGTGTCGGTCTCGTATGCCGCCGTGGGGCTGGCGCACCAGATCTTCGGCGCCCTCAACGATCGGTCGATCCTCCTCCTGGGGGCCGGGGAGACCGCCGAGCTCTCCGCGCGGCACCTGGCGGCCCAGGGCATCCGGAAGATCTTCGTGGCCAACCGCACCTTCATGCGGGCCGAGGAGCTGGCAGCGAAGTTCGACGGGGAGGCGGTGCCCTTCGACCGGTTCCTGGAGTACCTGGTGGACGTGGATGTGCTCATCTCTTCCACCA
>JASFRI010000304.1:0-5379 GCA_050115015.1 Acidobacteriota bacterium | reverse complement strand
GTGGCCTCCTTCCGGCGTTACTGTCCTACTGTCCTATGACAGTATGGGTCAATCGGGCCCCGCTGTCAAGCCCGACCGATCCCCGCAATCCCGCCGCCGGGACCGCTATATTGATGACGCCATGGAGGGGAGCCTCGAACCGCGCGCCGCCGCGCTCCGGGACGCGATCCACCGCCCGCTGCCGGGCCGTGACGCCCATCGCCGTGTCCTGCCCGAGGGCATGCCGCCGCCGGTGGCCCCGGTGGGCCGGGACGCGGTCCCGTCGGCGGTCCTCCTCCCGCTCCACCGGGCCGGCGATCGGATCGCCTTCCCGCTGATCCGTCGTCCGGTTTCCATGTCCCGCCACGCCGGTCAGATCGGCCTGCCGGGAGGCGTCCTCGAGCCCGGCGAGGACTTCGAGGGGGCCGCGCTCCGGGAGTGCGAGGAGGAGATCGGCGTGGAGGCCGCCAGCGTCCGCGTCCTCGGCCGCCTCACGCCGGTGTTCATCCCGGTCACGGGCTACCGGATCCACCCGGTGGTCGGCTGGGTGGACCGGGAGCCCGCGTACCGGCCGGCGGCGGGGGAGGTGCTCGAGATCCTGATTGCCGACCCGGACCGGCTGGCGCGGGAGGGGGCCGGCGCGCGGGTCGTCCGACAGCGGGGAGGCCGCACCTGGCGCTTCCCGGCGTACCGGGTGGCGGGCAACCCCGTCTGGGGCGCCACGGCGCAGATCCTCGCCGAGTTCCTGGTGGTCTGGAGCGCCTCCCGAAACCTCTAGCAGCCCGCTAGAAACGGTGGACGAAGAGGCCGGAGCGCAGCTTCGGCTCGAACCAGGTCGACTTCGGCGGCATGACCCGTCCGGCGTCCGCCACCGTCATCAGCTCCTGCATGGAGGTCGGGTACATCGAGAAGGCGATCGCCGCCTCCCCGGCGTCGACCCGGGCGGTCAGCGCTTCCGTCCCGCGGCTGCCCCCCACGAAGTCGATCCGCCGGTCGGTGCGGGGGTCGCGGATCCCCAGGAGGGGGGCCAGGACGCCATCCTGCAGGCGAGCGATGTCCAGCGCATCGACGGGATCCGTCGGACGGCCGTCCGGGAAGAGCACCAGCCGGTGCCAGCCGCCGTCCACGTAGACCGAGACGTCGCCACGGGTCACCGGACCGGGGGCCGCGCCGGACTCCAGCGGGAACCGCTCGCGGAGGGCGTCGAGGAACGCGGCGGGCGTGCGGCCGCCCAGGTCCCGCACGACCCGGTTGTAGGCCAGGATGCGCAGCTGGTCGGCGGGAAACACCGTCGCCAGGAAGAAGTTGTACTCCTCGTCGCCGCGATGGGCGGGGTTCGCATTCCGCCGGGCCGCGCGGGCGCGGCTGGCGGAGGCGGAGCGGTGGTGCCCGTCGGCCACGTAGAGCCGCGGCAGCTCGGCGTAGAGCCGGATCAGCTCGCCGGCATCCGGGGCCCTCCAGACCGTATGGCGGATCCCGTCCTCCGCGGTGAAGTCGTAGATCGGCTCGCCCCGGGTGCCTTCCTCCAGGCAGCCGCTGATCGCCGCGCTGCTCGGATGCGCCAGGAACACGGGCTCCGCATGGGCCTCCAGGGTGAGGACGTGCCGCGTGCGGTCGTCCTCCTTGTCCGGGCGCGTCTTCTCGTGCTTGACGATGCGGTCGTCGTCGTACTCGTCGACCGAGCAACAGCCGACCACGCCGATCTGCTGGTGCTCCCCGCGGACGAGGCGATAGAGGAGGAGGTCTTCCTCCGCGTCCTCACGGAGCCAGCCGGCCTCCCGGAAACGCGCGAAGTTCTCCGCCCCCTTCGCGTACACGGCGTCGTCGTGCAGGTCGGTGCCCTCCGGCAGGTCGATCTCGGGACGGATGACGTGCAGGTAGGAGCGGTCTTTCCCCGCGGCGAGCTGTCTCGCCTCGGCGGTATCGATGACGTCGTACGGGACGCAGGCCACCTCGGCCGCGATCTCCCGGGGCGGCCGCAGGGCGCGGAACTTACGGATCGTGGACATCGCCACCTCCCGGCGGCGGCCGTCTCCGGCCGCCGGCCATTTCATCGGACCCTGATGCTACGCAGGCCGCCGTCCGGTGCGCAACCGGGGGCAGGACTATAATGCCGCAGCCTCGTGCCCGAGGCCCCGGAGGTTCCCCCGTGCCGAAGACGCCGAAGAAGGCGCCGCAGCCGGCGCCGCAGCCGGCAACCCCGTCCCTCGAGGGCGTTGCCTGGGCCGTCCCCCCCGTCTGGTCCCTGGTGGCGCTGGGCGTCGCCGTGGTCGTGGGCGCGGTGCTGCGCTTCCGGGGGCTGGGGGCGCCCTCCCTCTGGACCGACGAGCTGGTCTCCTGGTGGGCGGCGTCCGCGGCGACGACGGGGCAGGTCCTGTCCCGGGTGACCGGCTGCATGGCCACGCCGCCGCTGTCCTCGCTGGCGCAGCACGTCACCCTGGGGATGTTCGGGGAGAGCGAGTGGGCGCTGCGGCTGCCCTCGGCGGTCGCGGGGGTGCTGACGATCCCGCTGATCTTCCTCGCCGGCTGGCGCATGTTCGGCGCCGCCGCGGGAGCCGTCGCGGCGCTGTTCCTGGCACTGCATCCGTTCCACCTGTGGTGGAGCACCGACGGCCGTCCGTACGGCCTCGCGGTCCTGTTCGCGGCGGGGGCGACGTGGTCCCTGGCCGAGGCCGTCCGGACCGGCTGCTGGCGATCGGCGGCGGGCTGGGCGGTCTGCACCGCCGGGCTGCTCTACAGCCAGTTCGTGTTCCTCCCGCTACCCATCTTCCAGATCCTGGCCTATGTCGTGCTCCGGCGCACGGGGCGCGCCCCGGCCCTCGCGCCGGCCCGGATGGGGATGGCGGTGGGAGGAGCGGCGCTCCTGTGCGTCCCGCTCCTCCCGCAGATGCTGGCGGTGGGGCGCCGCGCACCGGGGCTGACCTGGCCTTCTTTCATCGGGAACTACCCACCGGGAATCTACGGCCTGCTGCAGACCACCGCCCTGATGACCGGCGCGCTCCTGTTCCTCCTCTACCTGTCGGCGCGGACGACCGGAGATGAACTTCCGGGTCGCCCCGCCGTCCGGGACCGCGCCGGCGACCTCCTCCTCGTCCTCCTCTCGTTCCTCGGGCCGCTGCTGCTGCTCGGGGCGGTCGCGCTCCTGCGGGATCTCCCGACCCTGGTGCGTCCGCGGTACGGCGCCGCCTACGTGGCGCCGGCGGTGCTCCTGGCGGGGTGGGCCACGACGCTTCCCGCGCGCCGGGGGGGCAAGATCCTGTTCGCCGGGAGCTTCCTGGTGTTGCTGGCCGCGACCGCCGTCGTCCCGACGCTCCGGAGAGGGGAGTCGTTCAACCAGAACGCCAACGTGGAGGACTGGCGGTCCGCCATCGAGCTCCTGGCCTCCGAGCGGCAGCCGGGGGACCTGGTGCTGATCCGGTCGGGGCTGATCGAGACCGCGTCGGTCTATGCCGGCGCCTTCCCCTCGGCATGTGACGATTACGTGACCGCGCCGCTATCCGGCCCGTATCTCGAAGGGGACGTGGACGCGATTCTGCTGCCGATGACCTTCGCCGATCCAGCGCCTCTGGATTACGCCCGCCGGTTCGGCGAACGCCTGGCGGGGCGTTCCCGGGTCTGGCTGCTGATGATGCACCCGGACGACCCCGGCCAGTACTTCGGGCGCCTGGAGGCCTACCTGCGGCGAGCCTCGGGCCTGCCGCTGCAGGTGGCCCGCGCGGGGACCTTCGGCCCCGTCACCGTGGCCCTCCTGGCGGTACCCTCCGGTTGACCGGAACCTGTTGCAATGCTAGCCTTTAGCTTCTGACATCCAGCCTGGAATCCAAGCGCGCAGGGCCCCGGCGGGCTGGCCGGCCGGACCTGGCGCGATGCGGGGAGGGAGCTTGAGCAAGGACAGCGTGACGATCACCGACAACCGGACCGGGAAGAGCTACGAGATCCCCGTCGCCGACGGCACCATCCGCGCCATGGACCTCCGGCAGATCAAGGTGTCCGAGGACGACTTCGGGCTGATGTCCTACGATCCCGGCTTCAACAACACCGCGTCGACCCGCTCCTCCATCACCTACATCGACGGCGCGAAGGGCGTCCTGCTCTACCGCGGCTATCCCATCGAGCAGCTCGCGGAGAAGTCGACGTACCTGGAGACCACCTACCTCTTGCTGTACGGGGAGCTTCCCGAGGAGAGCGACTTCCGGGAGTTCCGGCACCAGATCACGAATCACACCATCGTCCACGAGAACATCAAGAAGTTCATGGACGGTTTCCACTACGACGCCCATCCGATGGGGATGCTGCTGTCCGCGGTGGGCGCCATGTCGACGTTCTACCCCGAGGCTCGCAACATCTCGGACGAGGAGGTCCGCTGGCGGCAGATCTACCGCCTGATCGCCAAGATGCCCACGCTGGCCGCCTACGCCTACCGTCACACCGTCGGCCTGCCCTATGCGTTCCCGGACAACGACCTGAGCTTTCCGGGCAACTTCCTCAACATGATGTACAAGATGACGGAGACGAAGTACCAGCCCCACCCGGTCCTGGAACGGGCGCTTGACGTCCTGTTCATCCTGCACGCGGACCACGAGCAGAACTGCTCCGCCAACGCCATGCGGTCCGTCGGCTCGAGCCATGCGGACCCGTATTCCTCGATGGCCGCGGCCACCGCGGCGCTCTACGGCCCGCTCCACGGCGGCGCCAACGAGCAGGTGCTGCAGATGCTCAACCGGATCGGCAGCGTGAAGGCCGTGCCGGAGTTCATCCGGAAGGTGAAGAGCGGCGAGGAGGGCCGCCTGATGGGCTTCGGCCACCGGGTCTACAAGAACTACGACCCCCGGGCGAAGATCATCAAGGTCATGGCCGACCAGGTGTTCGAGGTCAAGGGGCGCAACCGCCTGCTGGACATCGCCCTGGAGCTGGAACGGATCGCCCTGGAGGACGACTACTTCGTCAGCCGCAAGCTCTACCCGAACGTCGACTTCTACTCCGGGCTCATCTACCAGAGCATGGGCTTCCCGGTGGACATGTTCCCCGTGCTGTTCGCCATCCCGCGCACCGCGGGCTGGCTGGCCCAGTGGCAGGAGATGATCACCGACAAGGAGCAGAAGATCGCGAGGCCCCGGCAGATCTACACCGGGTCCGCGCGCCGGGACTACATCCCGCGTTCCGAGCGCCTGAGCACCGACTAGCAAACGGCCCGCGCGCGGGCCGCGGCGTTTCTCCGCAGCCTGCTAGATCGCCTTGTCCTTCCAGCGGCCCCGGCGGAAAGCCCGGACCCCCAGGACGGCCAGCGTCATCTGTCCGACGGCGATGGCGGTGAACACGCCCCGGGGGCCGTATCCCAGCACCACGGCGAGGACGTACGCCAGCGGGATCTGCAGGACCCAGTAGGCCCAGAAGTGCAGC
>JASFRI010000303.1:0-5390 GCA_050115015.1 Acidobacteriota bacterium | reverse complement strand
GCCGGCCGCGGCGCATCAACTCGCCCACCTCGTGCTGCTCGGCTACTCCTACCGGGAGCCGGTGTGGTGGCACGAGGCCACGGCCGCCTGGGTGGGCCTGCAGGCGGCCGGGAACCCGTCGGCCGATACCCAGGCCCTGCTGGCGCGGGTGGCACGGCCGGAGGACGGGCTCGATACCGACGATCTGCTGCGCCTGCGGGGTAACCTCCTGTTCCCGGCCTTCCTGGCGCTGTCGGACACCTCCGCGAACGTCGTGCGGCGGATCTGGGGCGCCTGCGCGACGCTTTCCGGTCCGAACGTGCTGGACGCCCTCGACCGCGTGGGCCGGGAGTCGGGGCTGGGCTCGGCGGCGGACCTGCTGCGGGCCTACCACGCGGCGTGGATCGCCGACGCCGCGGGACGCGACCGCCTCCTCGCGGAGCTGGGCCTGTTCCTGCCGTTCCCGGGTCTCGGTGCGGAGCTGGCCGCATACCCCGCATCGGGGGTGACGGCGCATGGACCGGTCCGGCCGCTCGGGGCGACCTTCCTGCACCTCCGGTCCGGCCTGGGCCCGGGGGGCCTGGCGGTGAGCGTGCGGGGCAACCCCGATGCGGCGTTCGACGCGCTCCTGCTCGTTCGACGCGCCCCCGGCGCCCGCATGGTCCCGGTGCCCGTGCCGATCGACGAGGAGAACCGGGCCCGCATCCGCTACCCCTGGGGGGAGGTCGGTGACGCGGTCCTCATGCTGGTGGGTCTGCCGGGAGAGGCCGATCTCGTGGCCTCCTACACCGTCCGCTACCGGCCGGACATCCCGTTCGACCTGATGGAGTTCACGGCGGAACCGACGGAGGAGGGCGTCCGGCTGCTCTGGTCCACGGACGCGGAGGTGGACCTGTTCGGCTGGAACGTCTACCGCGCCACCGCACCCGCCTCCGGGTTCCGCCGGATCAACGGCGTGCCGATCCCCGCTGGGGGAGGAGACGCCGCCCCCGCGAGCTATTCCTTCCTCGACGGTTCCCCCGGCGCGGCGAAGGTCTACTACCGGCTCGAGGCGGTCACCCTCGACGGCTTCACCCAGACCAGCCACCAGGTCGGCGCGCGCCCCGTCCCCCGGGGCCGCTGAACCCACCGCTCCCGGCCCCCGTCTCCGGCCGACCGGGCGGGAACCTTTCCGCCCCCGGGGGGTCCGATCGGGTTGCATGACCATGTTCTCCGGCGAAGGGGGGTGGTGTGGTGGCTTGTGGCAGAGCCCTGATGGAACTGCCCTTCGGGTTTCTCTCCTCCTTACCGATGGCGTCCGGGCCGCGTGATAGCATTCGTGTCCGGGTGACCACAGGGTCCGGCCGTCCCGCAGCCACGGCCTCCCCCCGGACCTGGAGGACGGCGTTGGCGCAGAGCGATCCCCCGGCGGGCTCGGTCCCCGAGAGCGATGCCGAGCTCGTGGCGAGGCACCGCCGGGGGGAGCCGGGCGCCTTCGAGGATCTCGTCCGCACGCACGGATCGTCGTTGTTCACGCTGGCGTTCCGCCTGGCCGGGAACCGGGAGGACGCGGAGGATCTGTACCAGGAGGTGCTCCTGAAGGCGCACCGTTCGCTGGGCCGCTTCCGCGGGGAGGCCTCCCTTCGAACCTGGTTGTTCCGGATCGCCGTCAATGCTTCCAAGAACCGCGCCCGCTGGTGGAACCGCGCCAAGAGGGGGCATGCCGTCTCGATGGATGCCGTGGAAGAGGGTGGTTCGGCACTCTCGGAGCGGGTCTCGGACCCGCGTCCCGGCCCCGACGGCAGCGTCTACGGTCGGGAGATCCACGTCCGGGTGCAGCGGGAGCTCCATCGGCTCCCCTGGGCCCAGCGGGCGGTGGTGGTACTCCGGGACGTGGACGGGATGGAGTACCGGGAGATCGCCCGCACGCTGGGGATCTCGTTGGGGACCGTGAAGTCACGTCTGGCCCGCGGCCGCGAGTCGTTGCGAACGGCGCTGGCGGACCTACTGGGGTGATGCGATGTCCTGTTCGAAGATGACGGGCCGGCTTTCCGCCTACCTGGACGGCGAGGTCACCGCCGTCGAGCGTCTCGAGATCGAGACGCATCTCGGGGAGTGCCGGCCATGCCGGCGGCAGCACCGGCAGCTGCAGCGCACCGTCGAAGCGGTCCGCCGCCTCGAGACGCTCGAGGCCCCGGGGTTTTCCCTGCACCGCGTGCGACCCGGGGCCACGGGCCGGACGGATCGGGCCGCTCGGTGGGAGCGCATCCGGTCCGGGCGGCTGGCCCCGCCACGGCCTCTCCTGCGCCCGGTGGCCTTCGCCGCCCTGGCGCTGATGCTCGTGCTGGCCGTCCTGCGGACCCTGTCCCCGGGGGGCGGCACGGGGACGGACCCGATGCCGGCCGAGCCGGGCTTCGACGTGACCCAGGTGCCGATGAACCTGCCCGGGCAGGACCCCGCGGAGCGCCCCGAGTGGCTGCAGCACGAGATCGCCAGGCGCGTCGCCGAATCCCGCGGAAACGGGCCCGCCGTCCCGGACGACGGCACCGCGGAGAACGCCGGCGACGTGCCCCCGCCCGAGCCCACCCAGGAGCGGGTGGCCGAAATCCGGGACGATGGACGGGATCTCGCCGAGCCCGCGCCGGAGCGCGCCCAGGAGCAGGTGGCCGAAATCCGGGACGACGGACGGGATCTCGTCGAGCCCGCGCCGGAGCGCGCCCAGGAGCAGGTGGCCGAGCTCCGGAACGGCGGCGGCAGCGACCGCGCGGACCCCCCGCCGCCGGACGTCGCCGCCCCGGCGGCCGCCGGCGAGATCGCCGCCCTCACGCCGGACGAGCCGAGCGCCCCGCCGGCGACCCGCGGGGACCGGACGGGATCCACGCCCTCGCCGTCCGGCCCGGTCCTGCCGACGGTGGCCGTGATCCTCCCCCGGGAGTCCCCGGCGGCCCGCCCCGGCACCGAACCCTCCCCGGCAGCCCCGACGACGGCGACTCCGCGGACGAACCAGAGGACCCGGACCGGGCTGCGGACGACCCTGGCCCCCGAGGAGGGGCCAACCCCGGCGGAGATCGCCACCGTGTACAAGACGGTGGCGAGGCTCGGGGCGGAGGACGCGGCGCTCTCCATCGTCGATCCCTCCCGCCCCGTCCCGGAGACCGGCGCGCGGCTCGAGCGCCTCGAACCCGGCGCCGATCTCGAAGCGCTGGAGGCCCTCCCCCGTCGGGATCCGGATCCCGACACCGGGATCGTGCCGCCGCTCCTGCTGGAGCACCCCGGACCGGAGCTCGGGGAGCGGGCCGCGGAGGTGCGGCGGCGCGGGCTGCTGGCGCCCCTGGGGCTGCGGCTCACGGTGAGCCCGGAGGGGGACGTGGAGGCGCTGCGGCTGGTCTCCAGCAGCGGGCTCGGCTGGCTCGATCAGCTCGTGGTGGAGGCCGCCTCCGGCTGGACGTTCCTCCCCGCCGAGGACGAGGCCGGACTTCCCGTGCCGGCTTCCCTGGAGCTCGTCCTGGAGTTCGAGGTGGCGGCGGACTAGAGCCTGCGGGGCTTTCGGGCCCGCTTTGACACGGGCCGCGTCTTTCCGGTATAAGTTCCCATCCAGATTGGTGTTAGCGAGCTGGCACGCTCCGTGCAAACCAGGCGTGCCCCTGCGGGCCCGGCAGCGCCGGTCCGAGGTCCCAATCCATGCTGGACGTCGTGATCACCCGGGTACGCCGTCGCGTCGCATCCCTGCTCCGCGAACGTCTGCAGGTGCCCGATTTCGAGGTCACGATCGACATCCCGCCGTCCCGGCGGATGGGAGACCTGGCGGTTCCCACCGCGCTGTCGCTGGCCCGTGTCCTGCGGCGCAACCCCCGGGAGATCGCCGAGGAGCTCGCCGCGGGACTGACGGATACCCCCGGGGTCGCGCGGGCGGAGGTGGCCGGCCCCGGCTACGTCAACCTGTTCCTGGCCCGGGGGCCGTACCTCCGCGACGCGCTCGGCGCTGCGCGTGGGGTCGACGAGCCCCCCCCGGGGGCCGTCAAGGTGATCCTGGAGCACACGAACATCAACCCGAACAAGGCCGCCCACATCGGCCACCTGAGGAACGCGGCCCTCGGGGACTGCCTCGCCCGCTGCCTGCGCTACCTGGGGGAGGCCGTCGAGGTCCAGAACTACATCGACGATACCGGGGTCCAGGTGGCCGACCTCGTGGTCGGTTTCCAGCACCTGCGGCGCATGAGCCTCGACGAGGTCCGCCGGATCCGGGAGCGGTTCGACTATCACTGCTGGGACCTGTACGCGGAGGTCACCGCCTTCTACGCGGAGGACAACGCGCGACTCTCGATGCGGGCGGACACCCTCGCCCAGATGGAGAAGGGGGGCAACCGGACCGCGGAGATGGCGGCGCACGTGGCCGACCGGATCGTCCGGGCCCACCTGCGGACGATGGGACGCCTGGGCATCCACTACGACCTGCTGCCGAAGGAGAGCGACATCCTCGCCCACCGGTTCTGGGACGAGGCGTTCGGGCGGCTCAAGGCGGCGGGCGCCGTGCAGTTCGTCGATGCCGGCGACAAGGCGGGCTGCTGGACGATGACGCTGCCGGGTGAGGGAGGCCGCCAGGAGGAGGAGAAGATCATCGTCCGCTCGAACGGTACCGTGACCTACGTGGGCAAGGACATCGCCTACCAGATGTGGAAGTTCGGACTCCTCAAGGACGCGGGTCACGGCACCGACTTCGAGTACCGCCCGTTCCATCGCTACGAGGACGGCTCCCTGCTGTGGACCACGACGCCCGCCGGCGGGGAGGAGCGCCATCCGAGCTTCGGCGGCGGCGACGCGGTCGTGAACGTCATCGACAGCCGGCAGTCCTACCTGCAGCGCGTCGTGGCGGAGTCCCTCCGGCGCCTGGGACACCCCGACAAGGCAGACCGCTCGACCCACTTCGCGTACGAGATGGTCGCCCTGACCCCGCGCTGTGCCCGGGAGATGGGATTCGAGATCTCCGAGGAGGATGCGACCCGCCCCTACGTGGAGATGTCGGGGCGCAAGGGCCAGGGAGTCAAGGCGGACGATCTGATCGACCGCCTGATCGAGAAGGCCGCGGGCGAGGTGCGGCGACGGAAGGTCGTCGCCGACGGGGAGGTGGATGCGGTCGCCGCCTCCATCGCCATCGGCGCCCTCAAGTACTTCCTCCTGAAGTACGGCCGCAACAAGGTGGTCGCGTTCGATTTCGAGGAGGTGCTGGCCTTCGAGGGGGAGACGGGGCCCTACGTGCAGTACGCCGTCGTGCGCGCCAGCAACATCTTCGCGAAGCTCCGGGAGCGCCAGGGCTATCGCCTGGCGGATCTGGCGGAGTCGCTCCGGCGGGCGGACTACGGCTATCTGGAGGAGGCCGACGATGCGGCGGCCGGCGGCACGGACCACTGGGAGCTGGTCCTGGAGATCACGCG
>JASFRI010000302.1:0-5414 GCA_050115015.1 Acidobacteriota bacterium | reverse complement strand
GGCGGTCCAGCGGGGCCTCGCCGCAGCAGGTTCCACCGCCCGAGGCGATCTTCCCGTAGCGCTCCCGGACGCGCTCGACGACCTCCTCCGGGTTTCCGGGGGCCGTGTCATCCGGCCGGTTCGTTCGGTCCACCATCGTGACACCTCCCGTCGACGCGGGGCTCGTCCCGCATCAGATGATCGTAGGCACCGGGGCAGCAGTCCTCCGTGGCCTCCCGGACCGCCCCGAGCAGGTCCCGCAGGCCCTCCAGCGCCCGCCGGCGGCGGGCCGGCGGCAGGCGCTCCAGCACCTGTCGCGCGAACTCCTGGTCCATCGCCTCCACCCGGGCGGCGGCGGCGCTGCCGGACGCCGTGAGCGCCACCCGGACCGCGCGCCCGTCGCGGTCATCCGGATCGCGCCGCAGCAGGCCGCCGTCCCGGAGCCGGTCGAGGTTCCGGGTCAGCGTGCTCGGCGCGATCCCCAGCCGCTGCCCCAGCGCCCCCAGCCGCATCGGGCCCTCCGCCGCCAGCACCTCCAGCGTCGCCGCCTGGGCCACGGTCATGCCGCAGCAGGCGACGTCGGCCCGCTCGGACACGGAGAAGCGGCGCAGCAGAGCCCGGAGCCCGCTCCGGAGCTGCCGGACATCGGTCTGGATCGTCGCCGGGTCGAACATATTTGTAGTATACAAATAATTCTCGAGAGATCCACCCCCCGCGGGCGGCGTGGGTGGGCTACTCGCCGTGCCCGGACGGATCGTCGCCGGTCGGGCGGCCCTTCGTCAGGCCGTACTGCTCGAGCTTCTTGTAGAGGTTGCTGCGGGGAGTGTCGATCTCCTTGGCCGTCTGGGAGATGTTCCAGTGGAAGCGACGGAGCTTCTGCTCGAGGAAATCCCGCTCCGAGACCTCCTTGAACTCCTTGAGCGTGGCGATCCGGTCGTAGCCGCCTCCTTCCGGTTTCGCCGACGGCGCTGCCAGGGCGATCTCCCGCACCTCGTCCCCGTCGCTCATGATCAGCATCCGCTCCACGACGTTCTGGAGCTCGCGGATGTTCCCCGGCCAGGGGTGGCGGATCAGCGCGTCCATCGCCTCGCGGGAGAACGACTTCGGCTTGAAGTTGTTCTCCCGGCAGAACAGGTTCGCGAAGTGCTGGACCAGCGCCGGGATGTCCCCGGTGCGCTCCCGGAGCGGCGGACACTCCACCGGGATGACGTTCAGGCGGAACAGGAGGTCCTCCCGGAAGCGGCCCTCCCGGATCTCGGCGGCGAGATCCTTGTTCGTCGCCGCCAGCACGCGGACGTCCACCCGGAACACCCGGGCGGCCCCGACGGGCTCGACCTCCCCCTCCTGGAGCACCCGCAGCACCTTGGCCTGGGTCCGCGGGCTCATGTCCCCGACCTCGTCCAGGAAGATCGTGCCGCCGTCCGCCTGCACGAACTTGCCGATCTGCTTCGCGGTGGCGCCGGTGAACGAGCCCTTCTCGTGTCCGAACAGCTCCGACTCGATCAGCTCCTCCGGGATCGCGGCACAGTTCACCTTGATGAACGGCTGCCCGGCCCGCTGGCTCGAGGCGTGGATGGCCCGGGCCACGAGCTCCTTTCCGGTGCCGCTCTCGCCGGTGATCAGCACCGTGACGTTCGTGGGGGCCGCCCTCTCGATCCCCTCGCGGAGCCTGCGCATCGGCGGGCTGTCGCCGATCATGCGGTAATGGGCCTCGTCTTCCCGGCGGCGCTCGGCGAGGTCCTCCCGGTCCCGGAGGCGCTCGAACTGCTCCCGCAGGCGGAGCAGGACGGTCTCCGGGTTCAGGGGCTTCTCCAGGAGGGTGTTCGCCCCCTTCTCGATCGCCTCCAGCGCGGTGTCCACATCCGCGTGACCGCTGATCATGATGATGGGGACGCGGGGATCCCTCCGGCGGAGATCCTGCAGCACCTCCATGCCGTCCATGTTCGGCATCTTGATGTCCAGCAGGATCGCGTCGGGCTCGTCGGTGAGGGCCTTCTGGATCCCCTCGGGGCCCGAAGCCGCATCCGCGATCTGGTAGCCCTCTTCCTCGAGGGTCATCCGGAGGGTCCGCCGGATGTCGAGGTTGTCGTCGATGACCAGGATCTTCCTTCCGATCACGATCGCCCTCTCCAATGAGAAACCCCCGGCCGGGCGCTCCGGCCCGACCGGGGGCGTGTTCCTTCCCCTACCGCAGACGGTTCAGTCGGCCTCGCCGTAGCGCAGCACCACGAAGCGGGACACGCTTCCTGCCTGCACGTACAGGCTCACCAGGTCGCCGCGCTCCGTCCCTTCGAGCTGGGCGCGGAAGTCCGCCAGGGAGCGCACGGGCGCTCGATTGACCTCCAGGATGACCTGCCCCTCCCGCATACCCTTGTCGAAGGCGCGGCTGATGGGGTCCACCTGGGTGACGATGACGCCCTCCACGTCCTCCTCCAGCCGGTAGTAGCGCATGTTCTCCGGCGTGAGGGACTCCACGCGGAAGCCCAGCAGCTCCTCGGTGTCGTCCTCCCCGCCCTCGGGAGCACGGGCCGGGACCGAGGCATCCGAGGCGTCCTCGCGGTCCACCAGCCGGGCGTCGAGGGTGACGGACTCGCCGTTTCGCAGCACCCCGAGCGCCACCTTCTGGTTCGGGGAACGTCGCGTGATCTCCGAGATGAGCTCGGCGCTCGAGTCGATCGGCTTGCCGTCCACGGAGACGATGGCATCCCCGTGCTGCACGCCCGCACGGTCGGCCGGAAGGCCCTGGGTGACCGACTGCACGAAGGCGCCCTGTATCCCCTGCAGGCCGAAAGCCTCGCGCTCCTCCTCGGGGAGCTGCGCGATGTCCTGGATGGAGATGCCGAGATAGCCGCGGGAGACCCTGCCGTGCTCCTTCAGCTGGTCCATCACCTGCTTCGCCATGTTGATCGGGATGGCGAAGCCGATCCCCTGACCCTGCGGGCTGATGGCCGTGTTGATCCCGATGGCCTCGCCGCGGAGGTTCAGGAGGGGCCCGCCGGAGTTCCCGAAGTTGATGGCGGCGTCGGTCTGGATGAAGTTGTCGAAGGAGGTGTCCCGCCCGAGCCCGGGAAGCTGACGCCCGGTGGCACTGATCACGCCCACCGTGAGCGTGTGGTCCCAGATGTAGGGGTTGCCGATGGCGACCACCCACTCGCCCACGCGGATGGCGTCCGAGTCCCCCAGCGGGATCACCGGCAGGGACTCGTCCACGTCGATCTTCAGGAGGGCCAGGTCCGTCGCGGGATCGGTCCCGATCACCTCGGCCCGGTACTCCCTGCGGGACTCGGGGAGCCGCACCTCCACCCGGTCGGCATCCTCGATGACGTGGAAGTTCGTCAGGATGTAGCCATCATCGCTGATCACGAAGCCGGAGCCGCCGCTGTCCTGGCGTCGCGGCTCCTCCTCCTGCTCCTGCGGACGGAAGAAGAACTCGAACCCGGGAAGCACGCTGCCCCCATCGGTCACCGTGGTCGACGTGATGCTGACCACGGCGGGATCGGCGCGTTCCGCCAGATCCGCGAAGTTGGGCAGGGCGTAGGCCGGGGGCACCTCCGGGGTCGGTTTCACCTGCGGATCGGCGGAGGCGCTCGGGGCAAGCCCCAGGCCTCCGGCCAGGAACATGCCCGCCATGACCGAGACCGCGACGATGCCGCTGAGGACCAGGAACTGGACCTTCCGGTGGATCATGCTTCGGGACTCCTCCCCTCCGGGATTTCCCACAAAGTACCACAGGCCCCCGGGGGGGTCAATACGAGGGGATGCGCAAGTCCCTGCGTCAGAGAATGTTGCAGCGCCGTGGCGGCCCGGACCTCTAGACCTCCTCGCCGTCCAGCAGGCGGAGCAGCCCCTCCTCGTCGAGGATCGGGACGCCGAGCTGCCTCGCCTTCTCCAGCTTGGAGCCGGGGTCGGCGCCGGCCACGACGTAGTCCGTCTTCTTGCTGACGGATCCGGTCACGCGCCCGCCGGCGGACTCGATCCGCTCGCGGGCCTGATCCCGTGTCAGCCCCTCGAGGGCACCGGTCAGCACGACCTTCTTGCCCTCCAGGGGGGTGGGGGCGCTTTCACCGCCGCGGACTTCCGACCGGGGATCGACGCCTGCGGCCCGCAGATGCGCGATCGCCTCGCGGTTCACGGCGTTGTCGAAGAACGCACGTACGGACTCCGCCACCACCGGGCCGATGTCCCGGAGGCCGGTCAGCGCCTCCGCGTCCGCCGCCGCGAGCTCCTCCAGGCTGCCGAAGTGGGCGGCCAGCGTGCGGGCGGTGCGGGCTCCGACGTGGCGGATCCCGAGGGCGTAGATGAGGCGGTGCAGGGGATTGCCGCGGCTGCGCTCCAGCTGCTCCAGCAGGTTCGCCGCCGACCGGTCGCCCATGCGCTCGAGGGATGCCAGCGTCTCCCGGTCGAGGCCGTAGAGGTCCGCGAACTCCCGGACCAGCTCCCGGCCGGTCAGCTGGGCCACCAGCGCGTCCCCGAGACCCTCGATGTCCATCGCCCCGCGGGAGGCGAAGTGGCGCAGCGACTCCTGGAGCTGGGCCGGACAGGCGGTGTTCGTGCAGCGACGGGCCACCTCCCCCTCCAGCCGGTGGGCGGCGCCCCCGCAGGCGGGACAGCGGTCCGGAAGGTGGAAGGGCCGGGCACTTTCGGGACGCTCCTCCAGGACCACGTGCACGACCTGGGGGATGATCCCCCCGGCCTTCTCGATCACGACGAGATCGCCGATCCGTACGTCCTTCCGGGCTACCTCCTCCTCGTTGTGCAGGGAGGCGGAGGAGACGGTGGTGCCCGCGATGCGGACCGGCTCCAGGCGCGCCACCGGCGTGAGGGCCCCGGTCCGGCCCACCTGCACCTCGATGTCCCGCACCCGGGTGCGGGCCTGTTCCTGCGGGAACTTCACCGCGATGGCCCAGCGCGGCGCCTTGGCGGTCGCTCCCGCGGAGCGCTGAACGCGCAGCGCGTCCGCCTTCACGACGATCCCGTCGACCTCGTAGTCGAGCTCATGGCGGTGCTCGGTCCAGTCGCGCCAGTAGGCCACCGCCCCGTCGACGTCGCAGCCGCGGATCTCGTCGCTCACCGGGAGGCCCAGCTCGGCGAGGCGGCCCACCGCCTCGAGGTGGGTCTCGGGTGCGGGAGGATCGTCCTCGAGCTCCGCCAGGTGGTAGAAAACCGCCTCCAGCCGGCGTCCGGCGGCGAGCTCGGGGTCCAGGAGGCGGATGGTCCCGGCGGCGGCGTTCCGGGGATTCGCGAACACCGCCTGCCCCTCCTCCTCGCGACGCTGGTTCAGCCGGACGAACTCCTCCAGGGGCAGGAAGACCTCTCCCCGGGCCTCCAGGAAGGGCACCGGGCGCCGGAGCTTCCCGGGGATCGATCGGATCCGCCGGACGTTCTCGGTGACGATCTCGCCCTGCCTGCCGTCCCCGCGGGTCACGGCGCGCTCG
>JASFRI010000301.1:0-5419 GCA_050115015.1 Acidobacteriota bacterium | reverse complement strand
TCCGGGGGTTCCGGGAATTATAGGGGAGGGCTTCCGGCGGGTCAAGGCGACGCCGGTCGGGCGGACCCCCGCGCCGGCTCCCTCACCGGCCGTCCCCGCCGTCCTCCCGCACCCGGGGCGTCGTGCTCCGGTAGCCGCGGATGACCTCCGCCAGCACCGAGACGGCGATCTCCTCGGGGGTCTCCGCCGCGATGGGCAGGCCGATGGGGCAGGTCACCCGCCGGTCGAAGTCCGCCCCCGGAATCCCCGCTGCGGCGCAACGGTCCCGGAACTCCCGGCGCTTCGTCTTCGACCCGATGACCCCGACGTAGCCCTCGAATCCGCTGGCCAGGACCCGCTGCAGGATCTCGCCGTCGAGGGAATGGTCGTGGCCCAGGATCAGGATGTGGGAGTAGCGGTCCGGCTCGAAGCCGGCGAAGAACGCCTCCGGGGAGGCGACGGATCGCTGCCGGGCGCCGGGGAACCTCGCCTCGGACGCGAACGCCTCCCGCACGTCCACCACCGAGTACGCGTACTCCAGGGGATCGCACAGGCGCGCCACGGCGAGGCCGACGTGGCCGCCGCCGAAGAGGAGCAGATGGGGCCGGGGAGCCATGTATTCCACGAACACCTCCACGCCGCCGCCGCAAACGCTGTCCAGGCCGCCGGGCTTCTGCCGGGCCAGCTCGAAGCGGTGGGTGCCGCTGCACCGGCGCGCGATGGCCTCGACCGCGAGGAGCCGGACGCGCTCCTCCAGGCCGGCGCCGCCGATCGTGCCCTCCTGCGATCCGTCCGCGAGGACGATCATCCGGGCGCCCAGCTTGCCCGGGACCGAGCCCCGGGCATCGACCACCGTGGCCACGGCGAAGGGAACCCGGCGATCCAGCAGCCGGACGATCTTCCGGAGGATCCCGGGATTCACCGGACGGCCTTCCGCCAGGCGTCCAGGCACCGACGGTAGTCCTCCGGCGTGTCCATGTCCATCACCACCGCCGGATCGTCCACCACCAGGTGCTCGACCTCGTCCTCCCGGTCCCGCAGCACCTGGTGCATGGGGGCGTCGGGCGGCAGCTCCAGGAACCGGGCCGCGAGGCGCCCGTCGAAGGCCGCCGGATGGCCGCGGCGGCGGTGGTAGGAGGGGACGACGATCGAACGCCCTCGTCCCCGGACGGCCTCCCAGCGCTCCCTCAGCGCCGCCACCAGCGCGCCCGTCACCAGCGGGAAGTCCACGGGGTAGAGGAGGAAGGCGTCGCACGGGGACGGGAGTGCATCCAGGCCGATCTGCAGGGACCGCGCCGGGCCGCTCTCCGCGAACGCCGGGTTCTCCACGACGACGACCTCCTCGCCGGCCAGCGAGCCGCGCAGGACATTCGCCTCCGCTCCGATCACCACCACCGGGCGTCCGGCGCCGCCGTCGCGGCACGCCCGCAGCACGAGGGAGAGGCAGGTGTCCTCGCCGAAGGGCAGCAGCGCCTTCGGCCGGCCCATGCGGGTCGCGGCGCCGGCGGCCAGGACGATGGGCGTCACGACGGCCATGGCCTCAGATCGGCAGCTTTCCTTCCGCGATCGCCCTGCAGAGATCCAGGGCCGAGATCACGCCGATCACCCGTCCCTCGTCGACCACCGGGACATGATGGATGCGGAGGGACCAGAGGATCTCGCAGACCTCCAGAACCGAGGCCGACGGACCGACGCTGATCGCCGGCTCGGTCATGATCTCCGCGACCGGCCGCGACCACAGATCCGGCTCCTGCGGGGATGTCGCCGCGAACTCCTCGATCTCGAGCAGGCCGGACCGCGACCGGATGCGTGCGGGGGCGCCCCCGGTCGACGTCGAGCCGTCGCTGCCCATCGTCCCGTACAGGATGTCGTCCTGGGTCACGATGCCGACCAGCTCCCCGGCGTCGGACAGGACCGGAGCCGCGTGGATGTGGGCGCGCTGCAGCACGTCCACCAGGTCGCCGATGGTCATCGACACGGGCACCGTGATGAACTTCGGCGACATGATGTCCGTGGCGTGCAGCATGGTCCATCCCCCCGGCGCCCGGGGATGGTGCCGCGCACCCGGGAGCGCTCCCGTCCCGGATGTTATGGGTATCGCAGGAGCTTGTAAACGCCGGCGATGACCACGAGCAGCAGCAGCCTGCGGATCCAGACGTTCCCTCCGCGGAGCGACAGGTGCGCCCCCACCCATCCCCCCACGGCATTTCCCGCCGCCAGCGGCAGCAGGGCCCGGTAGTCGATCCAGCCCAGGGCCGCGAACATGGCCGAGGCGGACAGGGAAAGCGCCAGGACCATCACCGACTTGACGGTGTTTCCGGCCACCAGGTCGAGCCCCTGGAGCGCCGCGAGCAGCAGCAGGATGAAGATCCCCACCCCGGCCCCGAAGAAGCCCCCGTAGAGACCGACCCCCAGCAGCCCCAGTCCGGCCAGCACGGGATGCGCCGATGTGGCCGCCGGCCGGGACGCGAACCACCGGGCGGGCCGGAGGAGGAGGAACAGGAGCGCGGCCACCATCAGGACGGCCATCACCTGTCCGAAGGTCCTCTCCGGCAGCCGTGTCGCCAGCCAGGCCCCGAGGCCGGCGCCGACACAGACGATGCCCGTCAGCTGCAGCGCCTGCCGGACCCGGAGGACCCTCCGCCGGCGGTAATGGACCGTGGCGCTGAGGCTCTGGATCACCAGCCCGGCACGGTTCGTGGCGTTCGCGGTGAGCGGTCCGAAGCCCAGGAGCACCATGGCGGGCACCGTCAGCAGCGTGCCGCCGCCGGCGAGGGTGTTGATCACCGCGCTGACCAGCCCGATCAGGAAGAGAAGGGCCACCTCCAGGGGGAGGCCGACGACGCCGCCGAGGCTCATCCGCGCGGCAGGCGCCCCGGGTGGCGCGGCAGGTCGTCGGGGATGACGTCCCACGGCGCCCGGGAGTCCACGAAGGTGCGGTACTGTGGACGGATTCCGGGGTCGTCATCCAGCGTCCCCAGCCGCACCGACACCTCGTCGCCGTCGGGCCAGTCGCCACCGAACAGGCTCGATCCGCAGGCGGTGCAGAAGACCTTCGAGGCATGGCCGGGCTCCCGGTACGTCCGGAGCAGCGCCTCCCCCCGCAGGAGGCGGAAATCGGCCCGCGCCACCCGGCCCTGGGTGGAGGCCGCGCCGCCGGAGTGCTTGCGGCACCGCGTGCAGTGGCAGTGGCCGGCGCGGCGGAACGGTCCCGAGAGGACGTACCGCACGCCACCGCAGAGACAGCTACCGCGCAGCCGGGTCATCGGCACCTCCGGACAGGGACACCGGGGCGACGATATCCCCCTCGAGGGGCGGGCAGCAACCCTCCCGCGAGGGCTATGATGGACACCATGCTCCGGCCCGTCACGGACTTCCTCCTCCTCCTCCTGCTCGTGGCGCCGACGGCGGCCCCGGCAGCGGACCTCGTGTGGCACGCGGAGACCGACGCCGGCGCGGCGCTGACCAGCCAGGCGGCCGACCGCCCGGTGAACCCGGCGTCGGTGATGAAGGTCGCCACGACGCTCTGGGCCCTGGAGATGCTGGGGCCGGCGCACCGCTTCGTCACCCGCTGCCGGGCCGATCCCTCGGCGGTCGAGGCGGGGACGCTGCGCGGCGACCTGTGGGTCGAGGGGGACGGCGACCCGGACTTCCACCCGGAGAACGCGTTCCTGCTCGCCGCCGAGCTGAACCGGGCCGGCGTGGAGCGCGTCCGGGGAGCCCTGCGCGTGGGCGAGCACTTCTGGATCGGGTGGGAGAACGGCTCCGAGGAGCGTCGCGAGGAGCCGGCATCACGGCGGCGCCTGATGGCCTCACGCCTCCGCGGCGCCCTGGATCCGGCCCGCTGGGACGCGCCGACGCGCCGGATCTGGGGGGAGTTCGCGGGACGGCGTGGGCTGGACCCCGACCGGCCGCCGCGGGTCGCCGTGGAGGGAGGGGCCCGCGCGGGAACCGCGCCGCCCGATGCGCCCGTCCTCGCCGCCCTGGAGTCCAAGCCGCTCCGCGTCGCCCTGCGCCGCTTCAACGTCTACTCGAACAACGATATCGAGCGGGTCGGCGAGCTCCTGGGAGGGCCGGGGGCCCTCGAGGCGTGGCTCCGGGGACGATTCGCTGCCGGCCCCGACGAGCTGCGGGTGGAGACCGTCTCCGGGCTGGGCGAGAACCGGATGACCGCCCGGCTGATCGTCCGGCTGCTGCGGGACTTCCGCGAGGCCTGCGACCGGATGGGCCTGCGCCCGGCGGACCTGCTCCCGGTGGCGGGGTGCGATCCGGGGACGATGGAGCGTTCCTACCCGCGCCTGGCGCGGGGCGCGGTCGCCACGGCGGTCGTCGGGAAGACGGGGACCCTGCTGCGGACCGACGGCGGCGTCGCGGCGCTGGCCGGCTACGCGGCCGCCGTGGCCGGGGAGCGCCTGTTCGCGGTGATCGCCCCCCGATCCGGGAAGACGATCCTCGACGCCCGGGGGCGGGAGGAGAGCTGGGTCCTCGACCTGCTGCGGGACGGTGGCGGGGCCCGGCCCCGGACGTGTCCCGACCCGCTGCCGATGCCCGACGAGGGCGCCCGCCCCGTCGACCTCAGGCCGCCGCGGCGTTCAGGTCCGGAGACGCCGTGATCCGCCGCATCCCCTGCCGGAGGAGGTTCCGCGCCCGGTGCAGGCGGGACATCACGGTTCCCACCGGGATGCCCTGATCCCGGGAGATCTCCCGGTAGGTCCGGTCCTCGAGGTGGAGCAGGAGCGTGCCGCGGTAGGGCTCCGGGAGATCTTCCAGCAGCCCCTCCACCTGGCCCGACAGGGCGCGCTGGATGGCCGCCTCCTCCGGGCTGGGGAGGTCCGCGGTCGGCTCCGCCGACATCGCGTCCGGATCCGTCGGCTCCACGGGGGTCGGGTCGAAGATGCGTCGCTCCCGGGTGGCCTGACGGCGGGTGTTGATGAAGCTGTTCTTGAGGATGCGGGTCAGCCAGGCCCGCAGGTTCGTGCCCGGCTCGAAGCGGTCCTGGAAGCGGTACGCGCGCAGCAGGGTCTCCTGGACGAGGTCCTCGGCGTCCTCCCGGTGGTGCGTCAGGCTGGCCGCCAGCCGCGTCAGGTACGCCCGGTGACGGGCCGCGTTCACGGCAAACTCGTGCCTTCGTGGAAACTGGCTCGCATCTCTCATGTTCGTTCTCCAGCGCGAGCGGCGGGCTCGTCATGGAGATCTCTTCGGGGCGTTCCGCGTTCAGGTCTTGAACCGACTGGTCGGTCGGTTCTGTTTCCATTAGACTCCATTTTTCTGTAAATGTTCTGTAAAAGAGGATTACCTTCCGTAAAAACACACAGGATCCCGTCCTTCGATGTCCGGGAGGTCGATCGGGGCCATCCGAGATCGTCTGCGGCGATGCGGGGAAGGGCCGAGGGGGCCTGCCCGCCACCCGGGTTGACGCGGGTGCCGCAAGGGCGTACGG
>JASFRI010000300.1:0-5432 GCA_050115015.1 Acidobacteriota bacterium | reverse complement strand
CCATATCCTCTGCGCGATCGTCGAGGAGCTGCTGTTCTCCGGGCCTCTGGCTAGCCGGTCTTCAGGGCGGCCACCATCGACTTGATCGTCTCGGCGTCGGGCCCCTTCGGATCCAGCTTCAGGTAGCTCTCGAAGTGCGGGATGGCCTCGTCGTTCTTCCCGAGGCCGACGAGGGTGTATCCGAGCATCTTGTGGGCATCCGAGTTCTTCGGGTTGGCCTTGAGGGAGTTCTGGAAGGCCTGCGCCGCGGCGTCCCGGTTGTCCTTGTTGTAGGCGTTGACCCCGATGTTGTACCAGATGATGTCCTCCTGGCCCGGACTCCGGTCGAGGATCATCTTGTAGATCTCCTCGGCCTTCGCGTTGTCGCCCATCTGGTTGTACGAGTCCGCGAGGACGAGATAGGCATCGGTGTTCTCGGGGTTGAGCTCGACGACGTGCAGCAGCACCTCCTGGGCCTTCTCGGGCTGGTCCGTGTCGCGATAGAGCTGCCCGAGGTTCACGAGTACCGTCTCGTCGTCGGGCGTGTTCTCGCGCTCGTGCTCCAGCGCCGCGATCGCCGCGTCGTCCTGGGCCAGCGAGTGGTAGATCGTGGCCAGGTAGAAATGCGCCCCGGGAAAGGCGGGGTCCAGCTTGGCGGTCTTCATGAACGCCTGCTGTGCGCCGGCCAGATCGTCCTGCTTCAGCAGGGTCTTTCCGAGTCCGTACGCGGCGTCGGCCCGCTCGGGGTCCTCGTCCAGGGCCTCCTGGTAGGCGGCCGCCGCCTGGTCGTAGTCGCCGCCGGCGTAGAACTCGTCCCCCCGCTCGACGGGGTCGCGCTTGCGGCTCACCACCGGGGCGGCAGGGGTGCTTCCCGGTGTCACGGGGCTGTCCCCCTGCCGGAGGGCCGCCAGCGCCCGGTCGTGGTCCTCGGTCTTGACCACCACGATGTCCACGACGCACTTACCGGAGACCAGCGCCCCCTGGCCCTGCGGCGCCACGGGGATGGCCGGGAGGTTCGACTGGTCCTTGTTGATCAGGAGGACCTCCGGGCTCCCGTCGTCCTTCCCGAACCGGATGTTCTTCTGCGAGTCGACGCTGATGGCCTCTTCCTTCAGGACGACGTAGCCCTCGATGTCGGGATAGACCTTGTAGCTTCCGGGGGTCAGGAACGGATACGTGAACCCCCCGTTCTTCTTGGTCTTGACCTTGCCCAGAACGCCCGGGGCACGTCCCTCGACCTGCACGATCTCCAGGACCACCGGGACCTTCACCATGGGATTGCCATCGACGTCCGTGACGGTGCCGGTGACCTTCGCGTTGACCTGGGCCAAGGCCGGCGAACCCGCCACGGTGGCGAGAACCAGCAGCAGGGCTGCACCGCCCAGCGGAAGGGTGAACAGACGGGATTCTCGCTGCATCGCGCTTCCTCCAGACACGGGCGCCGCTCCCGGGACGCCCGGATACGGGTTATGATAAAGGACGTCGCGGAGGGAGATCAAGAAACCCCCGGCCGCAGGGAACTCCCTGCAGAAGGAGCCTTTGCGTGGATCTCGAGCCGAAGCCCGTGAGTGCTTCCCAGGTGGAGATGACCGAGATCGTCAATCCGGGCGACACGAACCCGTTGGGCACGGTCTTCGGGGGCCATGTGATGGCCCTGATCGACAAGGCGGCCGCGGTCGCCTCCATCCGCCACTGCCGCCGCACGGCGGTCACCGCGTCGGTGGACCGGATCGACTTCATCGCGCCGGTGCGCCTGGGGATGATCCTGGTCCTGCTCGCCTCGGTGAACCAGGCCTTCCGCACGTCCATGGAGGTCGGGGTCAAGGTCTTCGCCGAGGACCCCCTGACGGGGCAGCGCAAGCACGCCTGCACGTCGTACGCCACATTCGTGGCGCTGGACGCGGAGGGCCGCTCCGTTCACGTGCCGCCGCTGCTCCTGCAGACGGAGGTCGAGCGCCGGCGGGCCCGGGATGCCGAGGAACGACGCCGGATCCGGCTCGCGAAGCGCGGTTGACCCGTCGGGGGGTTCCGTTATAAAAAGACCCCATCGCTTCTCCCCCGATTGCCCCGAGAGCGCCCCTGCCGGGCGCTTGGCACGAATCCGGAGGTTCCGATGGAATGGAAGGACCTGAACGCACTGAAGCAGGCGGGCGCGCCCATGATCGACTTCGGCGATCCCGTGCGGGTCACCGACGCCGCCGCGCTGCGGGAGCGCTTCATGGAGCCGCTGGTGCGGGCGGCGGTGTTCGGCGACGAGCCGGTGCGGAATGGCGCCCGCTGGCTCCTCCACGAACTGGCCAGGGATCTCGGCATCGGCTCCGCCTCGATCCAGGACCTCTACCTGGCCCGGGGCCGGGGCGAGGTGCACGGGTTCACGGTGCCGGCGATCAACATCCGGGGCCTCACCTATGACGTGGCCCGGGCGGCCTTGCGCGCCGCCGCAGCGCTCCGGGTGGGGCCCGTGGTATTCGAGATCGCACGGTCGGAGATCGGCTACACGGGACAGCGTCCCGCAGAGTACGCGGCGGCCGTCACCGCCGCGGCCATCCGGGAGGGCCACAGCGGCCCCATCTTCCTCCAGGGAGATCACTTCCAGGTGAACGCTGCGAAGTACGCGGCGGACCCGGAAGCGGAGGTCGGCGCGGTGAAGGACCTCGTCCGCGAGGCCATCCAGGCGCGTTTCCTGAACATCGACATCGACACCTCGACCCTCGTGGACCTGTCCCACGACACCCTCGAGGAGCAGCAGCGGGTGAACTTCGAGCGGGCCGCGGAGCTGACGGCGGTGGTCCGGGAGCACGAGCCCCGGGGGGTCACCATCTCCGTGGGAGGCGAGATCGGAGAGGTCGGCAAGAAGAACAGCACCGTCGAGGAGCTCGAGGCCTACATGGAGGGGTTCCTGGCGGAGCTCGGGAAGCGCGGCGGCAACCTCGCGGGGCCCAGCAAGATCTCGGTGCAGACCGGCACCAGCCACGGCGGCGTGCCGCTGGCGGACGGCAGCGTCGCCGAGGTGAAGGTGGACTTCGAGACGTTGCGCGAGCTGAGCCGCGTGGCCCGGGAGAGGTACGGGATGTCCGGTGCCGTGCAGCACGGCGCCTCGACGCTGCCGGAGGAGGCGTTCCACCATTTCCCCGAGGTCGAGACCGCCGAGATCCATCTGGCGACGGGCTTCCAGAACCTGATCTACGACCATCCGGAGTTCCCCGAGGATCTGCGTCAGGAGGTGCGCGACCACTGCTTCCGGAACCTCGCCGGGGAGCGCAAGGCGGACTGGACCGACGAGCAGTTTCTCTACAAGACGCGGAAGAAGGCCTTCGGGCCGCTCAAGCGCCGGATGTGGGATCTGCCGCAATCGACCCGCGACGCCCTGGGGCACGACCTGGAGGAGCGCTTCGCCTTCCTGTTCGGCAAGCTCGGCGTCGAGGGAACCGTGGACGCGGTGCAGCGTCACGTCAAGAAGCCGGTGCTGGCCGCGGGAGATCGGCCGGCGGGGCTCTGAGCCGGGATCGGAGCGGGACCGTGCGCGACCAGCCGCTGACCCTGCACGGCCACATCATGCAGGACCAGAAGAAGTACCCGTACGCCACGGGCCACTTCTCGGGACTGATGACCAGCATCGCCCTGGCCGCCAAGGTGATCTCCTACGAGGTGAACAAGGCGGGTCTGGCGGGAATCCTGGGGCTCTCGGGGCGAAAGAACGTCCAGGACGAGCAGGTCCGCAAGCTGGACGTCTTCGCCAACGGCGTCCTGTCCCGGACCCTGACCGACTCGGGGCACGTCTGCGTGATGGGCTCGGAGGAGGTGGATGGCCCGATCCCGGTCGCCGACGCGGTCGATGGCAAGTACGTGGTCCTCTTCGATCCCCTGGACGGGTCGTCGAACATCGACGCGAACGTCAGCATCGGCACCATATTCAGCGTCTACACCCGGGTGAGCCCGGGCGAGGGCCCGGGGAACCTGGAGGACCTCCTGCAGCCGGGCCATCGCCAGGTGGCGGCGGGATACGTCGTCTACGGCTCCTCCACGATGTTCGTGTACACCGCGGGCAACGAGGTGGCCGGCTTCACCCTGGACCCCGCCATCGGGGAGTTCCTCTGCTCGCACCCGCGCATCCGCATCCCGGCCCGGGGGAAGATCTACTCCTGCAACGAGGCGAACTCGCGCTACTGGCCGGAGGGACTGCGGCGCTGGCTGGACTCCGTGAAGTCGACCGGAGCCGCCTCCGCCCGCTACATCGGCTCACTGGTGGCGGACTTTCACCGCAACCTGCTCTACGGCGGCGTTTTCCTCTATCCCGCCGACACCAAGGACCCGGCGAAGCCGCACGGCAAGCTGCGCCTGCTGTACGAGGCGAACCCCCTGGCCCTGATCGCCGAGAGGGCGGGCGGGGCCGCCTCCACGGGGACGGAACGCATCCTCGACATCGCGCCCGGGGAGCTGCACCAGCGCGTGCCGCTGGTGCTCGGCTCCGCGGAGGACGTGGCGGACGTGGAGAGATTCCTGGGCCGGGGCTAGGTCTCGGCGGGAAGGTTCAGGACCGCGAACTCCTCCTCGTGGGCCGTGGGATCCCGCTCCAGGACGAGATCGAAGTGCCGGCCGGCCGGGAGCACGTGCAGGAATCGGTGGCGTCGCTCCTCGATGGCATCGGCGAGCTCCGGATGCACCCGGATCACCAGCCGGTTGCCCTCCAGGTGCGGGCCGATCCGCTGGATCTCCCGCTGGATCTCGAACAGGACGGTCTCCGGCGTCCTCGTTCGTCCGCTGCCGGCGCAGTAGGAGCAGGGACGACACAGCGTCCGCTCGAGGGAGCGACGTGCTCGTTGCCTCGTGATCTCGACGAGACCGAAGTCCGAGATCTGCAACAGCTTCGTCCGGGCGCGGTCCCGCCGCATCTCCGACTCCAGGGTCTCGAGGACCTGCCGCTTGGAGTCCTCCTCCTGCATGTCGATGAAGTCCACGACGATGATCCCCGCCAGATCCCGCAGCCGGATCTGCCGGACGACCTCCGACACGGCCTCGAGGTTCGTGCGCAGGACCGTCTCCTCGAGCCGCCGCCTGCCGACGTATTTCCCGGTATTCACGTCGATGGCGACCAGGGCCTCCGTCTGGTTGATGACGATGAACCCGCCGGAACGCAGCCAGACCCGCCCCCGAAGTGCCCGATCCAGCTCGCCCTGGATCTCATGGTGGTCGAAGATCGGCAGGTCGCCGGTGTACAGCTCCACCCGCGTGGCGGACCCCGGGTGGATGGTCTCCAGGAAGTCCACGCACTGCTGGTAGGTCAGACGGTCGTCCACCACGATTCGCGCGAAGTCATCGGAGTACAGATCGCGGAGGATACGCCGGACCGGGTCGAACTCCGCGTGGAGCAGCGTGCCCGGCGGGGCCACGTGGCTGCGCCGGAGCACCTCCTCCCAGAGCCGGTCGAGGTAGCGCATGTCGGCGTCGAGATC
>JASFRI010000299.1:0-5436 GCA_050115015.1 Acidobacteriota bacterium | reverse complement strand
CGCGGCCTGTTCCTCATCGACAAGGAGGCGATCGTCCGGCACCAGGTCGTCAACGACCTGTCCCTCGGACGCAGCGTCGACGAGGTGCTCCGCATGGTGGAGGCCCTGCAGTTCTTCGAGAAGAATGGCGAGGTGTGCCCCGCGGACTGGAAGGAGGGCAAGGAGGGGATCAAGCCCGACCCCCAGGGGAGCAAGAAGTTCTTCTCCTCGACCTACTCCTGATCCCGACGCGCCGTACGTAAGAGGGCCCGTCCGGCAACCGCCGGACGGGCCTTTTCTGTTTCCGGTGCCCGGTCTTCGACCCGGTCAGGCCTCGGGCTGCGCGACCAGGTCGAGCTTGATGACCACCTCGTCGCGGATCAGGTCGTCGGCCTTGCCCGGGTACTCGATGCCGAAATCGAAGCGCTTGATGTGGAACTCCGCCTGGGCGGTGATGGCGTCCTCGGCCACGTTGATCGTCGCCGGGAAGGTGATGCTCTTCGTGACCCCGTGGAGGTCCAGGTTCCCGGTCACCTGGTAGCCGTCGGGAGTCGCGGTGATCGCCGTGGACTCGAAGTGAACCTCGGGATAGGTGACGACGTCGAAGAAGTCCGGGCTCTTCAGATGGCCGGTCAGCTTCTCGTTGTCGGCCCACAGGGAGTCCGCATCGATCGTGAGCTCGACGTGCGACTTCGTCGGGTCGTCGTCCACGAGGGTGATGATGCCGTCGAAGGACTTGAAGCCGCCATCGTGGGAACCGGTGACCTTCGAGCCCACGAACCCGATGACGGTCGCGTCGGTGAGATCGTAGGTCTTGCCCGCGCCCATCGCGGGCGCGCCGCCCGCCGGCTCGGCCTCGCCCACCTCCGCCTGCGAGGTGCCGTCGGCCGGGTTGGAGCAGGCGCCGAGACCCAGCGCGAGCGCCGCCAGGAGCAGCAGGGAGTAGTGGAACGAACGCTTCATCTTGTCAGACCTCCTCGAGGCCGCCCCAGGGCGGCCCGCCATGGGTAGTTCGATGGATCCGGGCAAGTCTAGCACTCCCCGGCTTGTGTGTCGGTGCCCCGTGCGGGACAATGATCTTATGGAGGAGCTGGAGGTCCGGGATGGCCGGATCCGCCTGGTGCAGGGGGACATCACCCGGCAAGCTGCGGACGCCATCGTGACCGCCGCCAACGCCGCCCTGGCCGGCGGGGGCGGGGTGGACGGTGCGGTGCACCGGGCCGCCGGTCCCGGCCTGCTGGCGGCCTGCCGCGAGATCGGCGGCTGTCCGACGGGCTCCGCCGTGCGGACCGGCGCCTTCGGCCTGCAGGAACGGGGCATCCGCCACGTCATCCATGCGGTGGGGCCGGTGTGGCGCGGCGGCGGAGAAGGGGAGGCCGACCACCTCCGCTGCGCCTACCGGCGCGGCCTGGAGCTGGCGGAAGAGGCCGGCTGCTCATCCCTGGCCTTTCCGTCGATCAGCACCGGCGTCTACGGCTTCCCGGTGGAACGCGCGGCCCCCATCGCGATCGGCGCGGCGCGGGAGTTCCTCGCGGCGGATGCCGCCTCGCTCCGGGAGGTGGTCTTCGTGCTGTTCGACGCCGCCACCCTCGGAGCGTTCCGGGAGGCGCTGGAGGGACTGCGCTGATGTGCGGGCGTTACACCCTCACCACGACCGGCAGCCTCATCGGCGACCTGTTCGACCTGCGGGAGACGCCGCAGCTGGCGCCGCGATACAACATCGCGCCATCCCAGGCGGCCCCGGTGGTGCGCCGGGACGAGAGCTCCGGCGACCGCGTCCTCGAGCGGCTCCGCTGGGGCCTGGTCCCGGCCTGGTCCCGGGAGCCGCCGGGTGCCGAGGCGAGGATGATCAACGCCCGTTCCGAGACGGCGGCCTCGAAGCCGGCGTTCCGGGATCCGCTCCGCCGCCGGCGCTGCCTGGTGCCGGCGGACGGCTTCTTCGAGTGGCGGAAGGAGGGAGGGCGTAAGCAGCCGCTCTGGATCCGGATGCAGGACGGACGGCCCTTCGCGTTCGCCGGCCTGTGGGACCGCTGGCACCCCGACGAGGGGGAACCGATCGACTCCTTCACGATCCTGACCATCCGGCCCAACGAGCTCGTCGCAACGATCCACGACCGGATGCCGGTGATCCTGCCCCGAAAGGCCTTCGACCCCTGGCTGGACCCCGGCCGGGAGGCGGAGGCCCTCCTCGACCTGCTCGGGCCCTACCCCGCGGCGGAGATGTCGGCCGTGGCCGTATCGCCCCGGGTGGGCAATCCGGCCAACGACGATCCCTCGCTGATCGAGCCCTACGAACCGGCCCCCCGTCAGCCGGACCTGTTCGGCTGAGGCGACGGGCCGGGCCGCCCGGTGACGTGAAGGCGATTGTTGGGCCGGCGCCCCCCTACCGGACCGCTACTGCGCGTTGATCTTCTTGTCGTAGGGGGCGAAGGCCACCCTCCCGGGCCCATCGCGGCCGTCCACGATACACTGGCGTCCGCGATGGGAACCCGGGACTGGCGCTCCGTTGTGGCGGACGTCGAGCGTGCGGCGACGACGGCGGGTCGGGACGCCGGCGGCCTGTTCTCGCTGGAGGGAACCCGCCTCCACGAGCGAGCCCTGCGGGCGGGCGTGCGGGTGCACGACGTGCTGACCGGCGCCGAGGAGACCCCACCGCGCCTGCAGGAGCTGTTCACGGCCCTGGAGCGCTCCGGGACCCAGGTCCACCGCGCACCGCGGGAGGTGATGGACCGCCTGACCGAGGGGCGCTCTCTCGGCGACGTGATCGGGGTGGCGGCGATCCCCCCGTCCCGCCCCCTCGAGGAACTGCTGGCCGGCGACACCCCGGTCCTTCTGGTCGGGGTGGAGGTCCAGGATCCCGGCAACGTCGGCGCGCTGGTCCGCACGGCGCGGGCCGCCGGTGCCGCCGCCTACGTCGCCGCCGGCCGGGGGGACCCCTACCATCCCCGAGCCGTCCGGACGTCCATGGGAGGCCTGTTCAAGCTCCCGGTCCTGCGCCTGCCCTCCGGGGAGGAGGCGCTGGCGCTGCTGCGGCGGCACGGCGCCCACACGGTGGCCGCCGTCTCCCGCGGAGGCGTTCCCCCTGCCGCGTGCCGCTTCCCCGACCGCCCGGTGGCATTGCTGGTGGGGAGCGAGGCCTTCGGGCTGCCGGCGGGGCTCCGGGATGTCGTCGACGGCCGCGTGACGATCCCGATGGCCGGCGGGATCGACTCCTACTCGGTGAACGCCGCCGCGGCGGTGCTGCTCTACGAGCTGACGGTCCGGAGACGGGCCTGAACCACAACAGGCTTCTCGGCCGGACCTCTACGCCTCGTCCCACAGGTCGTCGAGCCGCCGGGGCGTCGCCCCGGGCACCACCGCGTAGCCGTCGAAGTCCGTGACGCCGCAGGAGCGCAGGAACGGCTCGTCCAGCAGCGCCTGTCCGGTCAGGGCCGCCGGCTCGTGCCCGGCGATGGCGACCACCGAGTCGGCGAGGATGTCCGCCTTCCGCCAGTCCGCGGGCTGTCCCAGCCCCCAGTTCCGGGTGGCGAAGCTCTCGATCAGCGTGACCGGCCAGAGGGCGTTGGCGGCGATGCCGTCGGCGCGCAGCTCCTCCGCGAGGCCGAGGGCGATCATGGTCATCCCGTACTTGGAGACGAAGTAGGCGATGTGGCCGGGGACCCGCTTCAGGTCCACCGGCGGGGACATCGTGATGATGTGTCCCCAGCGGTTGCGCCGCATGTGAGGGATGGCCTCCTGGCAGGCGAAGAAGGTGCCCTCCAGGTTCACCTTCATGACCAGGTCGAACCGCTTCGGCGGCGTCTCCATCAGCGGCTCCCACCAGAGCGCACCGGCGTTCGCGACGAGGATGTCGAGGCGACCGAAGCGCTCCACGGTGCGGCCGACCATGTCACGGATCTGCTCGCGGTCCCGGACGTCGCAGGGCACCGCCAGCGCCTCGCCACCGGCAGCCTCCACCTCCGCCACGACGCTGTGGACGGTTCCCGGGAGCTTCTCGCGGTCCCGCGTCGACTTGGCGGCCACCGTCACGCGGGCCCCCTTGCGGGCCAGCGCCAGAGCGCATGCGCGGCCGACACCCCTGCTTGCCCCGGTGATCACCGCGACCCGACCTTCGAGTCCCATGGCGTCTTCCCCTCCCTCCAGCCTCTCTCCACATCGGGATCCGGCGGGCCGGGAAGCCGGCGAACCCGGTCAAAAGGGAGCGATGTCCCGTTGACCGCCATCCCGCGCGGGCCGATGCTGCCCCTTCAGCCCTCGCGCTGCATCCAGGTGATGATGCACGGGCTCTCGCCGGGGCGATACGCGCCGCCGCCGTAGTCCCCCTGGACCTCCAGCACCCGCAGCCCCGCGCGACCGGCGAGCTCCTGGATCTCCGCCAGGGGCGGCAGCGCGAACCGCAGCGGAACGCGGAGCTGCTGCACCTGGGTCCCGCCGGAGGTCTGCTGGACGACCTCCTGCTCACCGATGACCACTTCCTCGTCCGCGAGCCATTGGCCGCGCAGCGCAAGCCGCAGCGTGCCACCTTCGCCGCCGGCAAACGTCCCGATCTCGTGCCAGGCCCCATCGAGGGGGCGGAGCCGCGAGATCGGGTCATGGCTGGTGCAGATGAAGCGCCCGGAGTCCGCCAGGCAGGGCGCGACCGATCGCAGCATCGACAGCCGGTCCTCCCTCGTGGGCAGCTCCGAGAGCCCCTGGAAGGGTAGCAGGATCCGGGAGAAACGCCCCCGCACCGGCAGCCGGGTCACGTCGCCGGCCAGCAGCCGTGCCCGGAGCCGTCGGCTCGCCAGCTTCTCCCGCAGCCGGCGGAGCATGGACAGGTCGCTGTCGACGCAGACCATCCGGGCCCCCTGCTCGACCAGGGGCAACGTGACGCGCCCTGTGCCCGCCATGAGCTCCAGCACGTCGCCGAGCGCACCCGAGACCTGCGACCTCCAGAACGGGAGGTCCCCGTCGAACACGCAGTAGTGGTCGTAGAGCCCGGCGAGGCGGGAGTAGTCGAGCGCCGGCATCGTCGATCGGTCTCCTCGGGGTCCACTGAGGGTTCGTACCCGGCCCGGACGACCCGGGCTGCACGTCGCACCGTTTCTCCGGGCGCGCCGGGACCGGAATGCGCCGGCGGTGCCCACGTCGGCGAACCCGGGCGCCCGCGATATCCCATCCCCTCCCGACGGCGCGAGTATACGCGGTCCGGCACACCCCGGCTCCGGACGTCTCCGGACCCGCGGGGACGGCATCGCGGGTCTCCGCGAGCCCTGCCGGCCCGGGCGATGCGAGGGCGTGTCCCGGGAGGCTCGCTCCGGACCTGTTGCCGGTCCATCGCTTTGGGGCCGTGTGGTGTTTGTGGTCACGAGACCGCCCTCCCGGACTTTGCGCACCTCGCGCTCGCGCCCTAGGTTCCCACCGCGCACACAGCGGCGCGCGGTCGGCCCTCCCTGCCCACCGTCGCGCCGAAGCCCG
>JASFRI010000298.1:0-5475 GCA_050115015.1 Acidobacteriota bacterium | reverse complement strand
GCTCCGGTCAGCCCGCTCCGGTCAGCCCGCTCCCGCCGCCCGGGCCAGACGCAGCACCGCCTCCCGCAGCCTCCGATGCCCGTCGAAACGCCGGACGAAGTCCGATTCCTGCCGCCCCCCCTTCGCGAAGATGACCGCGGCCGCGGCGGACCGCTCCGCCGCGGACCAGGCCTCCACGCCGGGGAGCACCCGGATCAGGGGGCCCCAGCGCTCCCAGGCCAGCCGCTCCCGGCGCGGGAGCCGCCGCAGGGGGCCGGCGCCGAGCAACGCCGCCGCCTCGGCGACGCATGTCCGGACGCCACGCTCCCGCGCGGAGCCGAAGCGCCGGGCGAGGTAGCGGGAGATCGCCAGCCCGATCTGCCCGATCGGGATGCGGCCGAGCACGTCGCGCCGCTCCCGCCCCGCGTGGAAGTAGAGGTCGTCGACGACGAGCTTCCGCAGCGTCGCCTGCGATGAGCGATGCCGCGGATCCCGTCGCATCGCCCGGAGCTCGACGTGGAGCACCTTCCTCACGCCGGGATCCACCGGTCGGAAACCCAGCTTGTAGTAGAACCACCATGCCCCGGACTCGAGGCCCTCGGGGTTGCCGTGCCCCAGTTGGAACGGGTCCACGGAGAAGGAGCGGGCCCCGAACAGCTGATACGCCATCGCCACGACCCGGCCGTAGGTCCGCGCCGCCTCTCCCCCCCGGAACGTGTCGAAGACGTTGTAGGCGATCGCGGCGGACTCGAACAGGGCGCTGATCAGGACGTAACCGACGGGAACGCCGTTCTTCAGGGTCAGAAAGCCGTAGCTCGACTCCAGGAGAAGCCGGCGCTCCGGCAGCAGGCCGTAGCAGGCGAACGCCAGCCCATCCCCGCAGTCCACGAGGCGGACATCGTCCGGGTCGGCGTACGCGAACGCGTCCAGGTCGCGGTTCCGGTTGATCATGGCGAGCCTCGCCAGGTCGATGAGCTCGCGGGCACCGCGGCCGCGGACCCGCACGACGGATCCCGGTGGCACCTTGACGTCCCGGGACAGGTCCGGCCGGGCCCGGATCAGGGGGCCCTCCTGGAAGCTCCTCGGCGCCTTCCGGTACGCCTCCTCCCCGCGGCCGGGAAGATCCGCGCCGGGCTCCAGCCGCAGCGGCGGGTCGAGGGTGTCATAGAGACGCTCGCGCCCGAAAGTGTCGGCCCGCAGCGCCTCGAAGCGGCGCACCAGGAAGGCCGCGTCGGTCTCCTCCGGCCCGCGCAGAAGGTCCACCCACTCCCGGGCGGTATTCGCGACCTCGTCCAGACCCAGCGTTTCGCAGTACGGGAGGAGGACGGGGAGGATCTCCGGGAGGCTCTCCCGGTGGACGAACTCCGGCCAGTCCACCCGCAGGCAATCCGGCCAGCGGTGGACGAGCCAGCGGGCGGTCGGCCAGAAGAACCGGAAGCGGATCTCCGTCCCGGCCACCCCCGTGTTCCGCAGGCTGCGACGCAGGCGCCGGACGTCGCGGCGATGACGGAAGCCCCGCAGAAGGCGTTCGACCCGGCGCCGGACCCGGAGGTCATCGGGATAGGCCCGCAGGAAGCAGAGCGCCTCGTGGAAGCGGAGCAGGTCCGCCCGGCGGCGGAAGGCCCGCCCCTCCAGGCCCCCCAGCGCGGCGAGCTTACGGTCCGCGGCGCCGGCGCCGTAGACGTTGACGTCGCGCTCCAGCCGGTCGAGCAGGCCACCGGCCGTCGGCCGGCCGCGCCCGCTCATCCTCGTGCCCCCGACCGCGCCACGATGCCGGAGGTGCATCGCCCCTGCCCCCGACCGTCGGCACCGGCATACCCGAACGCCTCGAAGTAGGGCCGCCAGGCCCGCCGGATCTTCCCGCGGATCGTGCTCCCGAGGGGCCGGTGGCGGTTCGGGGTGAAGCCGCGGAGGGACTCGACGTAGCGGCGCATCGGCTCCCGGCCGCGGTCGAACCCGGGAAGATCGAGCCCGTCATACACGCGCTCCAGCGTCTGCAGCGGCTCCTGCACGAGATCCGCGTAGGGGATCTCCACCAGCCGGCCTGCGGGGATACGGGGCCGATCCCGCAGATACGCGGCATACATGGACCGCAGACGATCCAGGATCAGCCCGTCCGGCTCTTCCGGCGGCTCGATGGCCTGATAGCGGAACAGCGGCCGCACCCGGGATTCCATGTGCCGCGTCGACTGGAAGACCTCGAACGGGTCGCGGTGGATGTGGACGAAGCGCGCGTCGGGAAAGGCCTCGAGGAGAAGCCGGACCCGGGCCGTGTGGCCGGGGGACTTGAGCACGAGAGGGCGCCGGTGACGCAGGGTGAGCTTGCGCGCGAAGGACAGCAGAGCTCCCTTCCAGCGCTGGCGGTCCGCGTCCCCGACGTCCTCGAGGGTCAGATACCGCCGGAAGCGACGCCACTGCGCGGGGAAGTGCCAGCCCATGTGCGGTGAGAGGAACGTCATCGAGCAAAGTGCGAGCTCGTCCTCCGCGGGCTCGTCGACGCCGACCCTGACCTGGTCGAACGGCCGGCGGGTCGGGGAGAGGAAGCCGAGACGTCGCCCCGAGGCCTCGGTGGTCAGGAACGTGTGCGGGAAGGTCGCCTGGTAGTAACTGCAGAAGCCGAGGCGGGGATCCCGGCAGAGGAGATTGTGCAGATAGGTCGTCCCGGAACGATAGTGCCCGAGGACGAAGAGCGGCGGCTTCACCGGGAGGGAGTGCAGTTCCCCTTCGTACCGGGCCTCTTCCCGTCGAGCGTTCCGGGTGTTCGCACGGCTCGCCATCCCCGTCACGAGACCGCGAAGCCGGTAGGCGGGATCCACGTGGAACCCCGCCTCCCGCAGCAGGCGCGTCCAGTCCCGGTGCAGGACGCCCTGCAGCGGGCTGAATACCCAGCGGGACAGTGCCTGACGGACGCCGGGCACGCCTCAGCGGCCTCCCTGCTCCAGCGTCCGGATGCGCTCGGCCTGGTCCCGGAGCTCCTGCCGCAGGCGCTCCACCTCCGCCTCCAGGGACTCCAGGTCCTCCCCGCCGCCGGTCCCGGAGCGGATCTCCCGCAGCGACCGCCGCGCCTGCCGGCGGAGGCGGGAGTCCGGCTCCACGTTCGACGCGCGGCGCAGCGCGGGAATGGCCTCTTCCGCGCGCAGCTTGCCGAGGCCGCGCATGGCCGCCTCCCGCACCCAGATGTACGGGTCGTCGACCAGTTCCAGGAGCGTGGCAACCGTCTCCTCCCGCGCCTGCCCCTCCACGTCCAGCGCCACCAGGGCGTCCACGGCGGCCGTCCTCGCCCGTGGCGGCTTGCCGTAGGCGGTCCACTCGCGGAGGCGCGGGGCGTCCGCCGGGTCCCCCAGCTCCCCCAGCGCCTCGAGACCCGCCCGTCGGACCTGCTCGCGGTAGGAGGGGGTCTCGAGGGCCCGCAGCGCCGTCTCCCGGGCATCCTCCGCGCGGATCCGGGCGAGCGAGAGCACCGCGGCGGCGATGGTCCCGTAGGCCGGCTCCGTCCCGGGAATCTCGCGCAGTGCCCGGGCCACGGCCGGGTCGTCCCGGAACTCCCCCAGGGCGCGGGCGACGGCCGTGCGGACGCGGGCATCCTCATCCGCCAGGGCGGCGATCAGGGCGTCCCGGGCGTCCTCCCCCCCGACCGTTGCCAGGGACGACGCCACCTCCGCGCGGACGCCGTAAAAGGGGTCCATCTCGAGCGCGTTCCGCAGCGCCGGAACCGCGTCCCCCCGGGAGGCCCGCTCCGCGAGCTCCTGCGCCGCGAAGATCCGCTTCACGGGGTTCCCGTCCGATGCCAGGGCGCGCAGGCTCTCCGGGACCGGACGCTCGTGCTCCAGCTCCATCAACACCTCGAACCCCGGGTCCACCTGCACGAGGAGGGGGGGGCCGTCGAGCGCCATGGTGATGTCCTGCTCGGCCCGGGTCAGCCGCACCGCCCGTTCGGTCGTCCCGACCGACGTCGCCACGCGGACCCGGAGCGGCAGCTCGAACACCGGGGTGAGATCCGTCACATCCTGCGTCTGCTGCAGGTGGAGCGTCAGCAGGCCAGCGTCCTCGTCCCACTCACGGGTCACCCGCAGCTCGGGGTGGCCGGCATGACGCAGCCACTGGTCGAAGAACCACGAGAGGTCGGCGCCGGTGGCGTCCGCGATGGCGCGTTCCAGGTCCGGGGTCGTGACCACCCGCTCGCGGTTCGTGCGGGTGTAGTGCTGCATCGCCCGGAAGAACCGGTCGTCTCCCAGAAGGCCCCGGATCATGTGGAGCACCCAGCCCCCCTTGGGGTAGAGATGGGAGTCGAACACGTCCATCGGATCCGTGTAACGGTGGACGACGATGGGTCGCCGGTACTCCGTGCGGTCCTCCTCCAGGTAGGCGGCCCGGTCCTGGTACATCTGGTAGAGGAACTCGTCACGCCCCTGGGCGTGCTCCCGCCAGAGGTTCTCCCAGTACGTCGCGAACCCCTCGTTCAGCCAGGCATGGGACCAGCTCGCGCAGGTGAGCAGGTCCCCGAACCACTGATGGGCGGCCTCGTGGGCCACCAGGCCCCAGCTGTCCATCTCCAGGGCGGCCCGCTCGTCGTGCAGCGTCTCCGCGGTCTGGGTCGTGGCGCTCACGTTCTCCATGCCGCCGTAGATGAAGTCCACCGCGCAGGACTGGGCGTACTTCGCGTACGGATAGCGTACGCCGGTACGCTCGGAGAAGAACCGCAGGATGTCGGGGGTGGGGCCGAAGGAGCGCAGCGTGGTCTCCCGGCCGGTCCCCTCGGGAACGTAGTACTCGAGCGGGATGCCATCGAAGTCATCGCTGTACTTCTCGAACCGCCCCGCGACCACCGACGTCAGGTAGGAGACGTGCGGCACCGACGTCCGGAAGTGATACGACGTGGTCCCCTCGAGCCCGTCCGTCACCCCGACGAGCTCGCCGTTGCCGACCGCGGTCCATCCGGACGGGACCGTGTAGATCTCCTCCGACGTGGCGCGATCGTTCGGGTAGTCGATGGAGGGAAACCAGAGGTGATTGTCCTCCGCCTCCCCCTGCGACCAGACCTGCCGGGGCTTGTCGGGATACGCCTCGTCGGGACCGACGAAGTAGAGTCCGGCCCGCGGTCGCGCGGCGTACCGGACGTGCAGCGTGAGCTCCTCGCCGGCCCGGTAGGCCCGGGGCAGGTCCACGTGGAGGACGTCCCCGTCGTGCTCGAAGGGCAGCTCGCCGGAACCGCCCTCGACCGGCGCCAGGGCCACCGACTCGATCTCCATCGGCCCCGCGTCCAGGTCCACCCGGACCAGACCGTCGTTCAGAGGGACCATCCCCACCGAGACGGTGCCGCGCACCTCCCCCTCGGCGGGATCGAAACGCACGTCCAGCCGGTAGTGGAGCACGTCGACGGTACGGTCCCGGCCCCAGCGGGGTCCCGAGAGCTCGTCGCCGAAGGAGCCGCGGACCTGCTGGGCGGGCGCGACCAGCGGCACGAGGAAGAGGAGCAGTGCAAGGAGGTTCCGCCCG
>JASFRI010000297.1:0-5522 GCA_050115015.1 Acidobacteriota bacterium | reverse complement strand
CCTCGTCGGCGTTCTCGACCTTGAAGCCGGATTCGTGCAGCGTCTCGACATAGTCCACCGAGGCGTTCTCCAGGCGCGGAGCCGTCTTGGGATCGAGATGCACCTTGAAAGTGCCGACGTCGAGCACCTCGTCACCGTCCTCGGCCTCGTCCGGGCCGATCAGCGCCAGGCCGTACTGCAGGCCCGAGGGGCCCCGCCCGTCGATGGTGACCCGGAGCGCCAGCCCCTGCTTGCCCTCTGCCTCGAGGGCCTCGACGATCTTTGACTTCGCCTTCTCGGTGAACGTGAGCATGCGACCTCCTGGGTTCAATGTACCGGAATCCACCGGCGGAAGCCAGACCCGGGAGGCCGACCCGGCGTGATGCCGGGCCGGCGCGCGGAGACGGTCAGTTCGAGGCGCAGTTGAGAAGCGGCCCCGCGTCGGCGCAGATCGCCGACATCGCGGTGGCGGCATTGCTGCAGTTGAGCAGCGTCACGTTCCCGAGATGGTGCAACCCGATCACGTGCAGGCTCTGCGGCTCCACGACCGGAGATCCCGATGAGCCTCCCTCCGTGTCGCAACCGTAGTTGAACTGGCTGCCCGGCGCGTAGGGGGAATAGGTCTGGTTGACGTTGCGGATGGCGCAGCGTGTCGTGCCGACGCCGTTCTCCCATACTCCCACGGTCTTCTCGTTGCCGCCACCGTGCTGGGGGATGATGATCCTCGCCCCGGGTGAGGGGGCCTTGCTCGTCGGGATGAGCTCGCCGGCTCCCTGGTTCTCGGGGTCGTCGGCAACCGTCACCAGCGTGTAATCCAGGTCCTCGCTCGTCTTCAGGAACGTATCTCCGGCGAACTGGAACATCGGGTCGTTGGAGAAACCGCCGCAATCCCTGTTCTGGTAGTTGAAGGTCACCTCGAGCGTGTCGGTGCCCGCCTGATCGGGGATGCAGTGGTTGTTCGTGATCAGCGTGCTGGCGAACTGCCCGCGAACGAGGGCGCCGGTGCACACGTAGAAGGAGCCGCCCTCCTCGAACAGCAGCCGGACCACCGGCCTCGCCGCGACCTTCGCCGAGGGACCAAAGCACGCGATGTCCTGGCGGCCGTCGACGCCGGAGCAGACCACCTCCGTGCTCTCGGTGGCCCCCGGAGCGAACCCCTCGCCGATCTGGTCGATGACGTATCCGTGTCCACCCCTGCCCCGGGCCTGCAGGGTCACCACGGCGGTATCTCCCTCGATGGACAGGGTCCAGAAAGGCCCGCCGGAGCGCGGACCGCGCGCCGTGTAGACGTGGCGTTGCTTCCCTTCGGGGTCCGTGATCACCACGCGGTCCCCGGGCGCCAGGTCGAACTCCGAGAAGTGGATCCGCAGAAACGAGGCCCCCGGCGATCGGATCTCGTCCACCCAGACGGCGGGCATCGACTCGTGCCCCTGGGCATAGGGATCCGGCGTCGCGGCGTAGTAGGGGACCACGCCCCCGACCCGTGTCTTCGCGGTGACGGGCGCCAGCGCCGCGGCGAGAGCCAGGACCAGCAGACCGATCGTGATGTGCTTCAACGTCCTTCGCAGGTACATGTGACCTCCACGGGATGCCGGCCCGGGTCGCTTTCGCGACAGAATCGCCCCCTCTTCGTGCCTCGTCCGGGAATACTCCCCTCTACTAGTACCAGCAAGCTCGGCGGAGGTCAACTCGGCCGCCGCCGCCGTCCCCCGGGCGGGGACGGAATGCTCGCCCCGGGGCGCCGGTTCATCTGGCTCAGCCGCCGCGGGTGTGCATCTCCAGGTGCGGGTCCTCCCGGAGGGCGTCCCGCGGCAGCAGCACCGCGCGCCCCGCCTGGATCAGCCGTTCCTCCGCACCACGGTCCTCGCGCCGCGCCCAGGCCGCAGCCAGCCGCCGGGCGAGCTGCGGCACGGTCAGCCCGGATCGCACGGCCTCCCGGAGGTCGATCCCGGCCCCCGCGTAAAGGCACAGGAACCAGATGCCGTCGGCGGTGACCCGGCTGCGGTTGCAGGATCCGCAGAACGGGGCAGAGGTCGAGGAGATGATCCCGAAGGTCCGACCGTCGGGGAGGCGAAAGCGCTCGGCGGGCGAACCGCCAGGCTCGCCCAGCGTCTCGATGACGCCGTAGCGCTCCCCGAGACGGCCGAGGATCTCGGGGCGCGTCATCACCTGGTCCATGGACCAGCGGGTGGCCCCGCCCACGTCCATGTACTCGATGAAGCGCACCTCGGCGCCGACTTCCCCCCCGAGCTCGATCAGGTCTCCCATCTCGTCGTCGTTGATGCCGCGCATCACCACGGTGTTGATCTTGACCCGGCGGAACCCGGCCCTCCCCGCCTCCCGCAGGCCCTCGAGGACCCGGTCCAGATCGAACCGGCGGCTCAGCTCACGGAACCGGTCCCGGCGCAGCGTGTCCAGGCTCACCGTGACGCGATGGAGCCCCGCCGCCCGTAGCCCGGCCGCGCGCTCGGCCAGCAGGACGCCGTTCGTGGTCACCGCGAGATCCCGGAGCCCGGGCAGGGAGGAGAGGTGACGGACCAGCACCTGCAGGTCGCGACGGAGAAGGGGCTCTCCCCCGGTCAGGCGTACCCGGTCCACACCGACCCGCTGGAACGCGGAGACGATCGAGCGGATCTCCTCGTAGGAGAGCAGGTGCTTCCGGTCCAGCCAGCGGTACTCCTCCTCGGGCATGCAATAGACGCACCTGAGGTTGCAGCGATCCGTGACCGAGACGCGCAGGCTTGCGGGGAGGCGCCCGTGCCGGTCCGCCACGGAAAGCATGGCGGTCATGAGAGGTCCATGGCGGGTCGGGACCGGCGCGGCATCATCGATACACCTCGGTGGCTGGAGGAACGAGCCTGAACGGGATAGTGTAGCAAATCCGCGGCCGGTGCACGATCCGGAGGGCCCGGTGGCGTGGTGGGCCGCTCCTCAGAGATCGACCCGCTCCCCTTCCTCGGCGACCCGGAAGCCACCTTCCAGGATGCGGGCGCGGGCCTCGCTGCCGGGGTCCAGGGCGGGATTCGTGTGGTTCATGTGAATGAAGTGGACCTTGGCACGCTCCTCCGGTGGCAGGGCATTCAGGCGCTCGATGGTCTCGCGGATGAGTGGATGCGGGATCTCCGACGCGTCCCGGCCCTGGACCTCGCCGGCGTCGAAGAACGTCCCGTCCAGGTAGGCCACGTCCACGCCGGCGAGGACCTTCCGGAGCGGGATGTCCCAGCGATCCCACTTGTCGATGTCGGGAACGTAGAGCACCGTCCGCTCCGGGCCGGAGATCCGGAACCCCACCGTCTCGGAGTACTCGTCCCGGTGGGGGACGAGTACGGGCGTGACGCGGACGAGAGGCGTGAGCGACAACTCCACGCCCGCCGACAGGTCCCGGATCTCGATGTTGCGGAGCCGGACGAGAAGGTCCCAGGGACCCGAGGAGCGCAGGAACTGCCGCATCCGGGGCATCGCGTAGACCGGCAGGTCCCAGGTGCCCATCACCTCCCGCCCGAGCTGCGCCAGGCCGAGGTAGTGCCCGATGTGGGCGTGGGTCAGCAGGATCCCGGCGATCCCGTGGCCGCCGGCCACCGGCGCCGCACGGTCCAGGAGCTCGAGCTGCTCGGGGAGATCCGGGGTGGCATCGAAAAGGAAACGGTCCCCGGCGGCGGGGTCCACGACCGCCAGGGCGGCCACATGCCGCCGGTTCGCCGCAGCGGCACGGGCCCGCTCGCAGCATTCCCGGCGGCAGGCCGCCTGCGGGTAGCCGCCGTCCTGCGCGACACCGAGCACCATCAGGAACGGACCGGGCGGTGGGCCCGGGGCCTCCCGGCCGCAGGCGGACAGGAGCAGGAGGCCGGCAAGCACCACGCCCCGGAGCGCGCTGCCGCCGGCCACCGCTCCGCCCTAGCTCTCGTCGGCGAACACCCGGTGCCGCGGGCGGCCTGCCAGGATGCCCGCCTTGCCCCAGTCGGTGACCGCCCGGAAGGTGTCGCTGCCGATGAAGGCCTGGAACGCCGCCGGCGAATCCCACTCGGAGAGGATGGCGTAGGAGCCGGGCCGGTCCACCCGGCGATAGAGCACCGTGTCCCGATGCCCATCCTGCTCTCTCATCGCCTGGACGACCCGCGCGAACTTCTCCTCGAATTCCGTCTCGCGACCCGGCAGCACGTCGTAGAACATGCCCATCGTCGCGAGGGTGGCCTTTCCGGCGGTCATCGGGGCTATCCTCCAGCGCCTACTTCTTGAGTCGTTCCGCCGCCTTGATCGCCGCGTCGACTCCCTTCCGCCGACGGACGCTCCGGACCTGCGCCTGGGCCCGCTTCGGGAGATGGCGCAGCAGCCCGATGTAGCGTCCGTGCAGCCGCCGCCCCGGGGAGACCGGGCGCTTCGGCCGCGCCTCCGCGGCGGAGCCGGTACGGCTGGCGACGACGGAAAGGTCCTTCAGCCGGTCCGTCAGCTTTCCCACCTGCTTCTCGAGCCTCCGGAGCTCTCCTGCAACCTCGGTGCGCACTGCGCGCGCGACCGTGGCCTCGATCGCCTTGGTGATATCGGGTGTACGTGCCACTGGAACCCTCCTCGTCCTGCAGTGACATCGCCTGGGGTTTTTCCCAGGTCGATGGGCAGACTCACACTAGGGACGATAGCAAACGACGGCCCCCGTTGCCACTGCCTACGCCGCCGTTTCCTGAAACAGGTGCACATCGCGCTGCGGGAACGGGATCGAGCACCCCGCCTTCTCCAGCTCCTCCTTGAGCTGGCGGTTCAGGTCGAAGCGGAGCGCCCAGTAGTCCTCCTTGCGGCACCAGGGGCGAACGACGAAGTTCACCGACGAATCGCCAAGCTCCGAAACCGCAACCACCGGAGCGGGGTCCTTGAGCACCCGGTCGTCGGCCGCGAGCACGCGCTCGATGGTCTCCCTCGCGACGGCGAGATCGTCGCTGTAGGAGACGCCCATTACCAGGTCGTTCCGGCGATTGTCGTTCGCGCTGTAGTTCTTGATCGTGCTGCCGTACACCGCGGAGTTCGACACGATGATCCGGACATTATCGGGGGTGTTCATGGTTGTCGCGAACACGCCGATCGACTCGACGCTTCCGGCCGTCCCCCCGGCCTCGACGTAGTCGCCGACGCGGAACGGTCGGAAGATCAGAAGCATCACCCCCGCGGCGAAGTTCGAGAGCGTGCCCTGCAACGCGAGGCCCACCGCCAGGCCCATGGCAGCCAGGACGGCGACGAACTGCGCCGTGGGGACGCCGAACTGGGCCAGCACGGCGATGACGACCATCGTGAGGGTCAGGTAGTAGACGAGACTGCTCAGGAACGGGACGAGGGTGTTGTCGATGCTGGAGCGCTCGAGGCCGCGGCGCGTCAGGCGCCGCAGAAAACCCGAACCCATCCACCCGAGGACGAGGATGGCGATGGCACCGAGAACGTCCAGACCATAGGTCCACACCAGCGGCAGAAGGCTGTCGGTGATCTGCTGCAGATCGAATCCCTGGGGGCTGTCCATGTTCTCCTCCGTGTTTCTACGGGGTACTCATTGTCCACGACCG
>JASFRI010000296.1:0-5551 GCA_050115015.1 Acidobacteriota bacterium | reverse complement strand
TCTCCTTCAGCTCCGACTCGAGTCGCGCGATGAGGCGTTCCCGCGTCTCCAGCGTCCGCTTCTGCTTGCGGATCGTGCCGAGGAGATCGTCCAGCACCTCCGGGAGGTGGTGCGGCGCGTAGTCCGGGTTCTCCCGCGCCGCCGCCTCGGGCATGTCCGCCGCGAGGCCGACCACGAAGCGGCAGCGGTGGTGTCCCATCGCCCGGCACCCGGTCTCCACGACCACGGTCGGCTGCCCCGCCGCGGAGGTGGAGTGGCCGGTGGCGTAGCCGGCCAGGGTCCAGCAGACGGGCTCGTCGCTGCGGCCGAGGAGGGCGAGGTGCTGCTCCGCCTCGAAGGAGTTCTCCCAGTAGGCCTCCACGTGATAGCGGCCGCGGTCCAGGTCGATCTCCGACCTGCGGACGTCGCGGACGATGCGGGCGACCCCCTCCAGCGCGTGCAGCGCCGGGCCGAAGTCCATGTGCCGCGTCCGGGTGGCCTCGGGGAAGCGCTCGGCGAGCGCGCGCCCGTCGGCCAGGCCGGCGGCGTGGCCGAACCGCTTCAGCAGCGCGCGGGCCTGATCGCGCCCGAGCGTTTCGATCAGCTCCTTGCGGAGGCAGCCGAGGGCTGCCGCGGAGAGCATCACCATCCGGTAGCCCTTCAGGCGGATGCGCCCGCGTTCCGGCTCGAAGTGCAGCAGGCTGGCCAGGTTGATCTCCTGCGATCGGACCTCGCTCTCGTGCCGGTCGGCCATCGGTGTCTCCTTGTTCTGGTGAGACGTGGACGTCAGCGGGTCACCCGAGCCCGTCCCGCGCGTGAGAACCCTCGAGGGGTCTGGCGGCGAGGTCCCTGATCGTGGAATTCACCGGGATGCGCGGCTTGTGGGTCGACGAAGTTCCGTCTCCTCACGAAAGGGACGTCGACCTCGGCCCGAAAGTGAAGCTCCGTTCCCGGCGTCCCGGCACCCGCGGTCACCATCCCGACGGGGCTGGGCTGTCGCGGGCGTCCCGCTCCACTGCGAACGCCTCTTCCCGAGAGCGGGCCCACGACCGCGGAAACCCCGTGCGTGACTCCCTTTCCTTTCGGGGGACACGGTGCCGGGCGGTTGCGCCAGTCCGCCTCCGCTGCCCCAGGTGTGCCACGTCCCTGGGCCTTCTTTATGTGGAACATTGCATAGAAACATAATAGTTTCAAGTGAAACGTCTTGAAACGAACCTATTTCTTTGTGATGAGAAGTCGATCTCTATATAGAACAATTATTTACGGATTTTCCACCTGGTCTCGTCTGGGTGGTACGGGCTTTGATATCAGGGGATCGCGGATGGCAAGTGAAAGGGAGGTTCCCATGATCCAGGTTCGACGATCCAGCGAGCGGGGCCACGCCGATCACGGCTGGCTGGACTCCCGCCACACGTTCTCCTTCGCGGACTACCACGACCCGGACCAGATGGGCTTCCGCGCCCTGCGCGTGATCAACGAGGACCGTGTCCGCCCGGGGACCGGGTTCGGGCCCCACCACCACCGGGACATGGAGATCATCTCCTACGTGGTCTCGGGGAGTCTGGCCCACAAGGACAGCATGGGGAACGGATCGGTGCTGACCGCCGGCGACGTGCAGCGCATGACCGCGGGCACCGGCGTCCGGCATTCCGAGATGAACCCGTCCCTCGAGGAGCCCGTGCACTTCCTGCAGATCTGGGTCCTCCCGGATCGGCGGGGGCTGGGCCCCGGCTACGAGGAGACGAACGTCTCCGAGGAGGACAAGCGCGGCCGCCTTCGCCGGATTGCCTCCCGTGCGCCGCAGAACGGCGCGCTGGCGATCCACCAGGATGTGGAGCTGTTCGCCACGGTGCTCGGGGCAGGGGAGGGCGTCCGGCACGAGCTACCGCCGGGCCGGCACGCCTGGGTCCAGGTGATCCGCGGCGACCTCTCGCTCGACGGACACGATCTGCACGCCGGCGACGGCGCCGCGATCAGCGCCGAGTCCGCGGTGACCCTCACCGCGACGACGGACACCGAGGCCCTCCTCTTCGACCTCGCCTGATCCTGGAATCGGGTTGAATCGGGTGGAATCGGGTCGGACCGTGGGAAGCCGTTGATTCTGGGCTGTTTGTGGAAAACACGGGGGGGCTGAATGGCCTTAGAACGGCCATTTGACCCCAGAAATGGGGCTTCTAAGCGCGGTGGCTGTCTTGCGGGGCTCCTTAGAGGGCCCATTTCAGGGTCAAAAAGGCGGCTCTAAGCTGGTTTCGAGGGGCAAAAAGCCAACTAAAGTCTGTTTTCCTGGCTAGTTGGTACGGTCCGACCCCAACTGCCCCCAACCGCCGCCGAACCGCCGACCCCGAAACCGCAACTCAAACGGGAGGAAACGATGAAGAAGGTATGCGTGGTGTACCACTCGGGATCCGGGCATACGAAGCGGCAGGCAGAGGCGGTGCATCGAGGCGCGGCGGCGGTCGAGAGTGTCGAGGCGATGCTGCTGACCACCGACGAGGCGGCGGACCGGCTCGACCAGCTCGACGCCGCGGATGCCATCGTCTTCGGCGCGCCCACCTACATGGGCAGCCTGTCGGCGGAGATGAAGCGGTTCTTCGAGGTCGCGGCGAAGAAGTGGGCCGTGCAGGCCTGGGAGGACAAGCTCGCCGGTGGCTTCACGAACTCCGGCTCGCTGTCCGGCGACAAGCTGAGCACGCTGAGCGACATGTTCTACTTCGCGATGCAGCAGGGGATGATCTGGGTCAGCCTCGGCATGCTACCGTCCCAGAACGACCGTGCCGCGGTGAAGACGATCCATGGCCCCGGACCGGACGCGCACAACCGCAGCGGCTCCTTCGTCGGACCGATGGCCTCGAGCTTCGAGTGCGGCCCGGACGTCGCGCCGTCAAAGGGGGACCTGGAGACGGCGGCGCTCTACGGCCAGCGCTTGGCGGAAGTGGCGCTGCGGATGCAGGGATAGCTCCGAGCGGCGACCCGGCCGGAGTTCGGAGAGGAGGTCCTGCGATGCAACCAACCGGTGCCCGCCGGGGTTCTAGTGGGAGGAAGGCCCCGGACCGGCTCGGGAGCCCCCGGATCGAGGACCGTCGGCAAGGCGGTGGGAGGAGAGAAACATGCGTCTTTTCAGGCAGATATCGATCATCCTGGCGGTCCTGGCCGCCTCCGTGACGCTGGTCGCGGCGCAGGAGTGGGACCTGGGCGGTGTCGACCGGATCGTTCTGGAAGGTGTCTCCGGCGACGTCGTCATCCGCCCCGGCGGCAACCGCGTCGAGCTGCGGGCGGACGTCCGGCCGTCGAGCGCCTTCCAGGCGAACGTCGAGCAGGACGGTTCCACGCTGCGGCTCCAGGAGGACTGGAGCGGCGGCAGCGCCTCGGGTGACGTCACCTGGACGTTCTACCTGTCCGGCCCCGGCACGGCGGTGCAGATCCAGACGGCGTCCGGCGATCTGGATGCGGAGGATGTCTCCCTCGACATCGACTTCCACAGCGCCAGCGGCGACATCGAGCTGGACCGTGTCGAGCTGGCGGCGGACTCGGAGCTGAAGACCGCCAGCGGCGACTTCATCCTCGGGAACATGACGCTGCGGCGCGGCGCGCAGTTCACCACCGCCAGCGGCGACGTCAAGCTCGACCAGGTCGACGTGGAGGAGGACGTGACCCTGACCACCGCATCCGGTGATGTCAGGGTGAAGCGCAGCCGCGGCGTGCTGAACCTGACCTCCGCCAGCGGCGACGTCATCATCAGCGACAGCACCGTCCAGGACGGCAGCCGCTTCAGCTCGGCCTCCGGGGACGTCTCGCTGTCCCTCGACCAGCTGCCTTCGTCGGGCCTGTCCGCCACCTCGGCGTCCGGCGATGTCGTCCTTGACGCCGGGAAGCTCGGCGGCAACTACACGCTGATCTTGATCGCCGACGCGAAGAAGGGGGAGATCCGCACTCCCTTCCAGTACACGTCCGAGCGCACGTTCCGCAAGCACGACCGGGACTACATGGAGAAGCGCGTCGACTTCGGCTCCGGAGGTCCGGAGCTGACGCTGGAGACCGCCTCCGGGAACGTGGTGGTCCGCAGGTAGCCGCGACTCTCCCGGCGCACCCACTGCTGCCTGCCCCCGATCCGGGGCAGGCAGCCTCTCTCGCCTCCCCGGCCTTCCTCCGGCCTCCTCCTGGCCTCCCTCCCGGACGCAACTCCAGCTCTCCGACCGTCGCCAGGCGAGGCTCCCATGGTGGTGCACCGCTTGTCGTTCCAGCGCCGAGGCACCGCCCCCCCACCGGGACAGCTGTTCGGCCGGACACTCCCACGAACTGTCGTTGCCGAGGGGCCGGGCGTTGCGCAACCTCGGCATCGCCTGCAGCCGGTCCGGCCACGGCCCTCCCGGACCGAGCAGCCACAATCTCCGCACCACCAGGACAGGGTCAGACCTGAAATGTGCAGCCCCGAAAACCTCTGTCCAAGAGGGATTTTCAGCGAAACGAAAGCTCGAAGTTAGCCAGATCAGACCCCTCGGCCGAGATGCCTTTTGGCGCAGGCGATATCGGGGCTGCACACTTCAGGTCTGACCCTGCCTTAAGTCGTTTGGAGGGAGGGGGATGGTTGGTGGAGGTTAGCCGAGGTGAGGACGGGTCAGGGGGAGGGGTGGCCGAGCTCGACGAAGCGGGCGATGCCGTTGGCCATGCGCATCTGGGCGACGCTCTGGCAGTCGGGCTCGAAGAGGCGGGGGCTGGCCACCAGGATGACGGCGCACTTCGCGCGGCTGGTGGCGACGTTGAAGCGGTTGGGCTCGTAGAGGAAGCTCATGCCCCGGGGGGCGTCCTCCGGGGCGGAGACCGCCATCGAGTAGATCACGATGGGAGCCTCCTGGCCCTGGAACCGATCCACGGTGCCGATCCGCATGGTGGGCCGGCGCTCCTGCAAGGCGAACACCTGGGCGTTGTAGGGCGAGACGATCAGGATGTCGCCCGGCTCCAGCGGGCGGACGACGCCGTCGCGGTCGCGCCACTCGAGGCCGGAGCCGAGCAGGCTGTCGACGATGGCGTCGATGGCGTCCACCTCCTCCGGTGAGCTCGACTGGTTCCCCTCGTGGGCCACCGGCACGACGAACAGGCCGGAGCCGGCGAAGGGGGAGTTGCCGAGGATCTCCTGCCGGTCGAGGCCCGCGTGGGCCAGTAGCCTGCCCTCGTAGTAGAGCTCCGAGGTGAAGGCGGCGATGGGAGGGGCGAGCCGCCAGGTCTCGTCGAGGAACAGGCCGCGATCGTCGGCGATGGTCTTCCCACCGCCGAGAATGTGCAGGAGCGCTGCAGCGTCGGCGCCCTCGGGGTGCGTTCCCTGCTGCGGTTGCTGGAGTTGCTGCGGGTCGCCGAGCAGGATCAGGTTCCGGGCGGCGCGGCTCACGGCGAGCACCTGGGCCAGGGACATCTGACCGGCTTCGTCGACGATGAGCGTGTCGAGGGTGCCGGCGGCATCGTCCCGGGACCAGAGCCAGGCGGTGCCGCCCACCGCGGTGTCCGGGCCGATGGCGCGCAGCGCCTGATCGTTGCTCGTCGCTATGGCCAGGCCGGTGGGAAGCTCGTCCCCCTCGTC
>JASFRI010000295.1:0-5604 GCA_050115015.1 Acidobacteriota bacterium | reverse complement strand
GCCGCCGCCCGCTCGGCGCAGCGGGGGGTCAGCCCGCCGACGATGCGGTCGTTCTCCACCAGCTCCCGCAGGACGTTCCCGGGAAGCACGCGCTCGGGACAGTGCCCCACGTGGACGTCCACCTCGTCGGCGCCGCCGCCCGGGAACCGCAGGTCCGGGCGCGCCTCGGCCAGCCATGCGGCCACCGCCTCGGTGCCCCCCACCGGAGAGGTGGATTCCAGGATGACCAGGTTGCCGGGGGCGAGCACCCCGGCGATGCTCTTCGCCGCGGCCTCGACGTACGACAGGTCCGGGCCGTGCTCCGGATCGTAGGGGGTCGGCACCGCCAGCACGAAGACGTCCGCAGGCTCCGGTGTCGTCGTGGCGCGCAGCCTGCCCGAGTTCACCGATCCGCGGACGACCATGTCCAGCTCGGGCTCGATGATGTGAACGCTCCCCTGGTTCACGATGCGGACGACACGCTCGTTGACGTCGATCCCCAGCACCTGGACGCCGCGGCTCGCCAGGACCGCCGCCGTGGGCAGGCCGATGTAGCCGAGCCCCACGATGGCGACCTTCTGGAACTCACTCCGGCTCATCGGTCCAGGTCCAGGAATCCACGCAGCCGCGCGTAGATCGCGCGCCAGTCCAGCGGCGCCGCGTGCCGTCGCAAGATCTCTCGATCCGGTCTCGAGGCGAGGGCGTCCCGCAGGGCCCGGATGAAGGCGTCGGTGCCGTCGGCGAGGTGTAGCGGCGCGTCGAGAGCTCGAAGCTCCTCCCAGGACGTCGCGACCACGGGGATGCCACTGGCGAAGTACTCATAGATCTTGAGCGGGTTGACCGCGTTGATCAGGGTCGGGTTCTTGTGTACGGCGAAGGGAACCAGGCCAGCGGCGGCATGATACATGTACGCGGGTGCCTGCGCATAGGGACGCGGCCCCAGCAGGTGGACGTTCCTCTGCCGTGGCAAGCGGTCCGTGGCCCGGCCCCTGGGCCCGATCAGCACGAAGGAGACCTCCGGCATCGCGGCGGCACAGTCGGCCACGAGCTCGAAGTCGAACCACTCCTCCAGAGAGCCGACGTAGACCACGATGGGCCCCGGGATCGTCGCGTACTCCGGAGGCCGCGGTAGGTCCTCCCGGGCGAAGTGGTCGTAGTTGACGCCGTTCGGCAGGTACTCCATGCGGCGCGCGCCGAGCCGGCGGACGTACGGCTCCAGGGTGCGAGCCGTGTACACGACCAGGTCGACCCTGCGGGCGACCGCCGTCTCCGCCTCGGCGAGGGCCGGGGTGCGGGAGCGGAACCCGGCGTCGTTGTCGGCGATGCGATAGACGGACCGACGGTGCGGCACGACGTCGAGCCAGAACGCCTGCCGTGCGTCGCGAAGGTAGATCACGTCGAGGTCGCCGAAGCCCTCCCGCCGGGTCCGGGCCACCAGACGGGGAACGGTCAGCCGGTGCCAGTTCCGGAGGACCCACCGCGAGGCCAGCAGGCCGCGGCCGAAGGGGGCGATCAGGGCGCCGGGGACGTACCCCCAGAGGCGTCCCTCCTCGTCCCGGACCCCGCCCCCCCGGTAGATGTCCCACCGGGCGCGGCGGTCGTCATCGCCGCGGCGGAGGGCGTGCAGCGGCGTCAGGGGGTGGGAGACGAACGCGGCGGACCAGCCATCCCGGACGAACTGCCGGGCCAGGTGGTGGTCGCCCACCTGGATCGGGGAGGACCAGTAGTTGGCGCAGCCGAACAGGATCGTCCGCATACTGTCCGCGCCGGTCATGAGCGCGACCCGCGCCGCGCTGCCCCGGTTCCCCCGGACGCCGGGCCGTTTCCGGGACCCAGCTCCGTGGGCCAGGGTCGTCGTGCGGACAGAGCCCCGTAGCCGGGGGAGACGGCGGGTGGCTCCGGCTCCGGCGGGAGCAGCGGCCGGTCCGGCGCCCAGTCGACGATCCGCAGGCGCCCGGGTCGGACCTCGACGATCCGGTACACGGGGGTGCCGAAGCCGGCGTGGCGGGCGGCGATCCCCCGCGGCGAGACGTGCAGGCACTCGGCCCCGCGTGTGTCGGCGAGCCGGAACAGGCCGTCCGCGAGGGAGGCGGGCTCTCCCTGGCCGATCCGTGGCGTGAAGTGCGCCCGGACCGAGCGGTAGGCGTTCCGGCGGTCCGGCAGCGGCGTGTAGACGTAGGTGCCGGGATCGAGGATCACGTCCCGACCTTCGATCTGCAGCTCCACCGCGAGCTGGTCGTTGTGCGCGTGGCCCCCGGCGCCCCCCTGCCCGACGGGCCCACAGCGCAGCGTGAGGTGGAAGGCACCCGACCGCAGGACGTAGACGCCGAAGTCCGGGAACGCGTGCGCCTCCGCCTCCTCCGGCTCGCTATCCCCCGGCAGCGGGAGCTCGAACACCCGGCGCTGCGTTGGCGGCACCGCGTCGGCCGACCGCAGCAGCTCGCCGAGAACCCGGGGGTCCCGCGGCCCGGCGTCGAGGGAGGCGCGCGAGGCCGCCAGCACCGGGCCGCGTCCGTCGACCAGGGAGCGCACGACCTCCGCCTCGAGGATCGCCGCGGCCCCGCCGGGCGGCGGCGCCGCATCCCGCAGCAGGCCGTGCAGCGATCCCAGGAGATGTCCGGGGCTCAGGGGATCCTCTGGCCCGGGCCCGTCGCCGCCGGGGGCCAGGAAGGGCGCGGGGGTGAGCTTCAGGAAGCGGCCGCTGTCGTTGTCGCCGATCTGCGGCATCCGGCCGTCCTGCTTCACCAGGACCCCCAAAAACGCCGCCATTCCCCCGAGCCGCTCCCAGTACGACGCGGGGAACGGGGACGCCATGCCATCCCGGCCGGGCACCGGCCGCCACTCGATCTCGCCGGCCCGCAGCGCCGGCCCCACGGCCGGGTTCCATTCCGCCCGCTCCAGCGCGGCGCTCCTCGCCGGCGGCAGGGCGAGCGCCAGCGCCGTGGCGTGACAGGCCATCTCGGCGCTGAGCCGGTGATAGGCGGTGGAGGCCTCGAAGTTGGATCCGTCGGGATGGAACTGGAGCTCCACCTCCCGCACGAGCTCGCGGATGGCGAAGGCGAGCCACCCGTTGGTGGTCCGCGACGCCGGGAGATAGGCCGCCGCGAAGAGCAGGCCGGCGATGTTGGCGAGGTAGTGGTTTCCCCGGAGGGCCGGATCGTACTCGAGGTGGCCCGCGATGAAGGCGGCGTGCTCCATCGCGCCGCGGGCGAGGACGTCCTCGAAGGGAGCGTCCCAGGTCGCCCCGAGCGCCCGGAACAGGTCGAACCCGACGAGGAGGTTGGCCGCCCGGATCGCCACGTCCATCGTGCACCCCCAGTTGACCCCGAAGCCCGGCGGGTTCGTCGCGAGGAAGTCCAGGGCGACGTTGCGGAACTCGCGGGCGTACGCCTCCGGCGCCTCGAAGCCCGCGCGGCCCTGGAGGGCGAGTCCGTGGGCCCAGGCCAGCCGGGGAAGATGCTGCAGGCGCGCGAGCTCCCACGGGACCTTGATGTCCGCCCCACGGCGGTGCCCGAAGCGGATATCGCCGTGCCAGACGGCCTCGTCCCAGCGATGGCCGGAGCGGAAATCGAGCTGCCAGTCGATCGGCTCGTGCTCCCCCTCCAGGAGCCGCCAGCGGGCGCGGGCCTCGGCGAGGTTGGAGCCGTTGATCCGGCCGGAAAGCCAGGCGCCGTCCGGGTCCGCGCGCACCGGGACGCCGGGAGGGAAGACGATCCCCTCCAGGCCGGGGCACGTCGTGCCGTGGCGTACCGGGACCCATCCGGAGCCGAGCAGATCGAACCGGTGTTCCTGGTAGCGCCGGACGACCGCGACCAGGGGGGAGGCCAGCGCGGCGAGGGTGTCCGGGGAGGGGGCCCGGTGGAAGCGCGCCAGCGGGAGCGCGCTCATGGCCCCGGGCGCCAGGAAGGTCCCCTCCCGCAGGTCCCGGCGCCGCTGCATCCGTCGCCCCACGGCCCGGCGGAGCCGACGGAGCGCCTTCCCGGCCGCCACGTGGGGGGGCATCCGTGCCGCGCGGCGCATCCGCTCGATCATCTCGCCGGGCATCGATCCGCCAGGGCCTGCAGGATACGCCCCGTGTGGGCGGTCCAGGTGTGCCGGGAGACGGCGACCGCCCGCGCCGCCGCCCCGAGCCGCTGCCGGCGCCCGAAATCCTCGATCAGGATCCGGAGGCCGCCGGCGAGCGCCCCGGCGTCCCCGGGCGCGACCAGCCAGGCGGTCCCGTCGTGCTCGAGGATCTCCCCGATCTGGTCGAGGGAAGAGGCCACGATCGGCTTCCCCATCGCCATGTACTCGAACAGCTTCGTGGGCGAGCCGAAGAAGCGGCTCCCGTCGGGGTTCGGGACGTGGGGGGAGACGAGGATGTCGCACGCGGCCAGGAGGCCGGGGCCCTCCTCCTGCGGCACGAGGCCGGTCAGGACCGCCTCGTTCCGGATGCGGTGCCGCTCGAGGTTCGCACGGACCGTCGCCATCCTTCCCCCGTCGCCGATCAGCAGCAGGCGCACCCGGGGACGGTAGTCGGGGACCTGCTCGAGCAGGAGCCCGAAGGCGTCGGCCAGGACCTCGGCGCCGTGCCACGGCCCGAAGGTACCGATGAAGCCAACCACCAGCTCGTCCCCGAACCCCAGGCGGCGCCGGGCAGCCGCTCCGTCCAGCCCGGGGGTGTACTCCCCGGCATCCACGCCGTTCGGGTTGACGAGGATCTTGCCGGCGTCGACCCCCCGCGCGACCAGCTCCTCCCGGAGGGGGTCCGAGACGGCGACGATCACGTCCGCCGCCGCGAGGCTCACGTCCTCGATCCGTCGCAGCAGCCCGGCGAAGGGCGGCCGGCCGGCCCCCCAGTTCCTGGCGATCCAGATCTCCGATCCGTTGTACTCGAGCACCAGCGGCACGCGGTGCCGCTTCCGGAGACAGGCCCCCGCCCAGGACCCCAGGCCCAGCCGCTCGTAGAGGAAGCCCGGCCGCATCGACTCCCACCGCCGCTCGACAAAGCCCACGATCTGACGGTTGTAGCGCAGCTCCGGCATGTGCTTCAGGTTCCGCCCGAGACCGTAGTCCGGCGGGCAGCGGTGGAAGGCGTCGTCCTCGGGCACGCCGGCGAGGCGGTCCGTGCTCACGACCTCGACGTGGGTGCCCAGCTCCCGAAGGCTGGAGATCACCCCCCGCACGTGGGCGACGGAGCCGCCGCTGCGGAGGTTGAACCAGTGCGCCGTGCGCAGGTAGAGGCAGCTCGACCCGGGCCGATACCCGGGACGGAGGCCGGCGGGGCCCGGAAGCCCCAGGATCTCGGCCCGGCGGAGCAGGTAGAGGCCGGGCCAGGCCGCCAGATCCCGGGCGAGGTGGAGGAGCGCGGCGGGCATCGGCGTCGGGGCCGCCGTTCCGCCGGCGTCGTCCACCCAGCGCCAGTCCCGGGCGCCCAGGACCCGGAGCAGCGCGTCGGCGAGGTCCTTCTGCTCGATGGCATCGACGCTCCGGCAGTCGATCTCCAGGCTCGCGGCGCGGGCGCGACGGTCCCGCAGGAGCCGGCGGATGGCCTCCGACTTGCCGTGGAGCCGCAGGGCCGCCTCAGGCATTGGCTCCGGCGCCGAAGGTCATGAGACCGCTTCCAGGCAGATCAGGCTCCCGCGC
>JASFRI010000294.1:0-5617 GCA_050115015.1 Acidobacteriota bacterium | reverse complement strand
CCATACAGCAGGACGCTGACCAGCGATGTGCCCGCGGCCTCGCGCAGGCCCTCCACCATCCGCCGCAACGCCGCGTTCTCGATCCCCTGGGTCATGGAGTCCTCCTCAGAATCCTCGTCCGGCGCCGCCGCCGCCGAAGCCCCCGCCGCCGAAGCCGCCGTAGCCCGAGCCCCCGCCGAAGCCCCCACCGCCGAAGCCGCCGCCCCGGCCGCCGCGGCCCGACAGGAGAAGCAGGAAGAAGAGCGTCGGGTGGCGGATGGCCAGGTAGGCCATCAGCGCGAAGAACAGCAGGCCGCCGAGGATCCGCAGTGGTGCCGGAACGGGCGAGGAACGCGGCTTCCGGGGCGCGGGCTCCACGTCCATGCCCTGAAGCGACACGCCGTACTCGGCAGCGGCCTCCGCGGCCAGCGCCTGGCTCAGGCGGACCAGGCCGGTGGAATAGTCATCCTGCCGGAGCGCGGGGACGGCGTACCGGTCGATCAGCCGGCCCACCTTGCCGTCGGGGAGGAACCCCTCGACGCCGTACCCCGTGGCGACGAAGATCTTGCGCTCCTCGACCGCCAGGGCGACGACGACGCCCCGGTCCTCTCCGCGGCGTCCGACGCCCCAGGTCTCGCCCACCCGCAACGCGAAGTCGGCGATCGGCTCGCCGTCCAGGCGCGGCACCGTGACCGTCGCGAGGGCCACCCCGGTGCGCTCGAACAGCTCCCGGTGAAGCGCCTCGAGCTGCCGGACCGCGGCGGCGGTCAGGACTCCCGCCTCGTCGTGGACCGACTTCCCCCCGGGAGCGGGCAGCTGGACCTGGGCGGCGCCGACGGCGGCCCCCAGAAGCGCCAGGATGGGGAGGAGGAGCCAGACGGCGGGGCGCCGCGTGCGCAGGATCGGCGACGGCATGGCGCGAACAGTATGCGCGGCGCCGGCGGCCGCGTCCACCCCCGGCCCCCGGAGACGTCTTCCGCCGGTCGGCCGGCCTCCGGACAGCGCCCATCTGCCGGCCCCGCTATGGGCTCCGGGCGAGCCGGGACTCCGGGAGCGCCGTCACCACGTAGCGCCAGGGCGATCCGATCGGACCCTCGAAAGGGTAACAGGTCAGCAGCGTCAGACGATCCTCCGCCGTCGGCTCGATCACCGAGAGGTCGTCCTCGGCGGCCACGGCCACCTCCTCGACGATCCAGGACCGATCGCCCCCGTGGGTCCGCAGCCGGATCCGGTCGCCGCGTCGTAGCTCGCGGAGGAACGCGAAGCTCGTGTCCCGGTGCCCGGCGAGGACGACGTGCCCCCGCCCGCCCGGTGGCGCCGTGCCGTGCAGGTGTCCGGCCCCGAAGGCCAGCGAGGCGCCCTGCGCGCCGGACAGGACGTAGGCACGGACGCCGAGCCGTTCCACCTCGAGCCGCGCCAACGGGTACGTGTCCGCCCACGGCCAGGGAGGCTGTCGGCCACCGTCCCGAAGGTGGCGCTCGAAGGCCCGGGCGACGAGGTGTCCCGCGAGCACACCCTTGGCCCGGAGGCCGGCGTCCCGGGCGAGAAGGAGGCCTCCCGACAGGATCAGGAGCACCCCCAGCGCCCGGGCGGTGCGGCAGCTCATCGGCGCGCCACCGCCGTGCCGGCGAGCAGGAGGGCCCCGGCGATCAGCAGCAGGGCGCCTCTCCACGGCCGGTTCGGGCCGGTGGTCCCGCCCCGGGGGAGCATGCCGGTGGGCCAGGCGGCGGGGACCGCGACCCGGCTCGCCGGGTTCGCCGCGGTGGGGTAGGCCTCCACCGCCACCAGGCTCGTGTAGCGTGTGAGGATGTGGTACGCGAGGGAGGTCCGCACCACCGCCTCCCGCACGCCGTCGGGGTCCGCCCCCCGGTGCAGGGAGTCGAGCAGCGCGACGACCCGGGCCCGGGCCCACCGCTGGGCCACCCCGGAGGACCGCTCGGCGGCGCGCCCGACGTCGACGGCGAGATCGAGCTCCCGCTCCCGGGAGCGCCCCGCCAGTCGAAGCTCCCCGAGAGGGACGCCGGGAGCGAAGCGGAGGGATGCGAGCAGCGGCTCGCCGGCGTGCAGGTCCGGCAGCGGTTCGGGGTAGATCTCCGCACGCCCGCCGGAAAGTCGAAGGTCCCGGAGTACCGGCCGGTCCAGCCGCGCCAGGAACGCCTCGATCTCCACCTCGGCCTCCTCCGGTCCCGGAAGAAAACGGCAGGATCCGCGGCCTCGTCGCGCCATCTCCCGGAGGAGCCAGCGGTTCGGCGCGGCCCCGATCCCCAGCGCGTGGAGCCGCACGGAGCCGGACCCCTCGTGGACGATCCGCAGCACCTCCTCCTCGTTGTTCACGCCGCCGTCGGTGAGGAACACGATCCGACGCAGGCGCCCCGTCCCCTCTTCCCGGGAGGCCAGCGTCACGGCCCACCGGAGGGCCACGTCGATCCGGGTGCCGCCTCCGGCCTCCAGGGCATGCACCCAGGCCCGGGCCGCCTCCACCTCCTCGTCGCCCGCGGTCCGGAAGCGATCGTCGTAGGCGCGCACCCCGTCGGCGAACGCGAGGATGTTGAACCGGTCCTCCGGACGCAGACGGTCGAGGGCGCCGACGAGGGCACGCCGGGCGGCGGCGATGGACGCGCCTCCCATGGAGCCCGAGGTATCCACGACGAAGAGCGTCTCGGTGGGCAGACCGATCGTCGCCTCCTCTTCCGGCGGCAGGAGCATGAGCAGGACGTAGCGGCCATCCGCGCGATCCTCCACCAGCGCCGCGGCCCGCGGCGCCAGCCCGGGCAGGGGAGCCCATTCCAGCCGGAAGTCACGATCCGCGGGAATCCGCGGCGTGACGGTCTCGACGACGAGGACCTCCCCGTCCCACCGGCTCGTGACCTCGTGAGACGGCGAGCGGATCGTGTCCCCCTCCAGCGGCAGGCCGGGGCGCACCCGGGCGACGATGCGGACAGTGGGCGGCGCGGCACGGAGCGCCGGGTTCACGTCGGGCATCGGACGCGATGGGAGGCGGAGGGGCTCGCCCCCGGCGTCGTGGCGCGGGACGAAGGTGAGGGGGAAGGTCAGATCGCAGCGGCCGTCCAGGATCTCCAGCTCCTGAAGGTACTCCAGCCGAACCTCGACGATCTCGCCCGGGTTGACGTTGGCGACGGCGGTGCTGAACAGGTTCGGGCGCTGCTGCTCCGCGAGCGCCGCCTTCCGGCCCTCGTGCCGGGCCTGCTCGTATTCACGCCGGGCCGCCTCACGCTCGCGGATCGCCGCCTCGATCCGCCGCTCTCCAATCCGGATCTCCATGGCGTGGACCGAAGCGTTCTCGGGGAGCGGGAAGACATAGGTTGCCTCCAGGGTCTCGGGTCCGGGGTTCCGGAACCGCTGGCGCAACGTCCCGTGAACCAGGACGCCCGAGACCTCCAGGTCGACGTCGAAGCCGAGGACCGGGAGGACACGGGAGCCGCCGTCCCCGGCGACCAGCAACGCCCCGGTCCCGGGGGCCGGTTCCGCCAGGGCGGCCGGTGCGCACAGCAGGAGCAGCGCGAGGGAGCGGGCGGCGAATGGTCTCATGGTCGTCGTCCTCCTGGCGGGCGTAGGGGCAGGAAGCGTGCCAGCGGCGATCGCGCCCCGGCATCGCGTCGTCGCGGCGGTTCGCGCCGGCTCGTCGTTGCTCTCGAGGCGGGTGTCACGGGCATCTTCCGGCGGCCCGGTACGGCGCCGCCGCGCCTCCCCGGCGCGGTCCGGGTGTGTCCCCGCGTGCACGCGGTGTGTCAGCAGGGGGACGGTGGTTCCCGGCGACCGTGACGGTGTAGAATCCGGGAGTTCCAGCAACTTCATCCAGCACGGAATGCCATGCTGCGGGCCGGTGGCGGCCGATGCAGAGAGAGGGGATCGCGATGAAGGACGTTCTCCGGACCCTGGGAATCAAGGAGACCAACCCCGGCGGCTTCGCCGGCGAGTGGGTGGGCTCGGGACCCGAGCTCGAGGTGATCAGCCCCGGCGATGGATCGCCCATCGCGACGGTGCAGCAGGTGACCGAGGAGGAGTACGACCGTATCGTCGATCGTGCCCACCATGCCCACCTGGCCTGGAGAAAGGTCCCGGCCCCGAAGCGCGGCGAGGTGGTGCGACAGCTGGGGGTCCGGCTGCGGGAGATGAAGGAGCCGCTCGGCCGCCTGGTCAGCCTGGAGATGGGGAAGATCCTGGCCGAGGGGGAGGGCGAGGTGCAGGAGATGATCGACATCTGCGATTTCGCCGTCGGTCTCTCCCGGCAGCTCTACGGCCTGACCATCCAGTCCGAGCGTCCGGATCATCGGATGTTCGAGCAGTGGCATCCCCTCGGGGTGGTCGGGGTGATCAGCGCGTTCAACTTCCCGGTGGCGGTGTGGAGCTGGAACGCGGCCATCGCCTCGGTCTGCGGCGACGCGGTGCTCTGGAAGCCGGCCAGCAAGACCCCCCTGACGGCGGTGGCGTGCACGGGGATCGCCGCGGAGGTCTGCCGGGCGAACGACGTCGATCCGGCGATCTTCTCGCTGACCGTGGGCAAGGGCTCCACCGTCGGCGAGCGGCTGCTGCACGACCGCCGCGTCCCGCTGGTCTCCGCGACGGGGAGCTGCAAGATGGGCTACCGCGTCGGCGAGGTCGTCGGTAAGCGGCTGGGGCGCACGATCCTGGAGCTCGGGGGCAACAACGCGATCATCGTGACCCCCAGCGCCAACCTGGACCTGGCGCTGCGGGCGATCCTGTTCGGGGCCGTGGGTACCGCGGGACAGCGGTGCACGTCCACCCGGCGGATCATCGTCCACGAGTCGATCCGCGCCGAGCTCGTGGGCCGCCTCGTGAAGGCCTACGAGGGCATCCCCATCGGAAACCCACTGGAGCCCGGCACGCTCATGGGGCCGCTGGTCACCCACCAGGCGGTGGAGGACATGCAGGCGGCGCTGGCGCGGGTGCGCGAGGAGGGCGGGGAGATCCTGTACGGCGGCGACCGCCTCGAGGGGCCGGACCATCCCGGCGGGCACTACGTGCGGCCGTGCATCGCGGCGGCGCGGAACGATCAGGCCATCGTCCAGGAGGAGACCTTCGCGCCGATCCTCTACATCATCGGCTACGGACGGGCGGACACCTCGCCGGCAGCCGCCGTGGGCGAGCTCGACGAGGCCATCCGGCTGCACAACGACGTCCCGCAGGGGCTCTCGTCCGCGATCTTCTCGGACCACGTGCGCGAGATGGAGTTCTTCCTCAGCGGCCGCGGCAGCGACTGCGGGATCGCCAACGTGAACATCGGCACCAGCGGGGCGGAGATCGGTGGTGCCTTCGGCGGCGAGAAGGAGACCGGCGGCGGCCGCGAGTCGGGATCCGACGCCTGGAAGGCCTACATGCGCCGGCAGACGAACACCGTGAACTGGAGCACCGACCTCCCCCTCGCCCAGGGCATCCACTTCGGAGACTAGGGGTGCCTAAACCTGCCGTTCCACAGGGCTTGACGGCGTCGGTCCGCGACACTTGCGGATATGGCCTAATTGTTGTAAGATAACTACGTTCCGGTACGCCTCCGTATCACATGACAGGCAGCGCGGCCCCCCCAGGCCACGCCCTCGCTCGTCTTGGACCGCACACGATCCGAGCCGGCTTCACCCCCGGCGCGTGCATGTGCCGG
>JASFRI010000293.1:0-5638 GCA_050115015.1 Acidobacteriota bacterium | reverse complement strand
GCGTACTCGAGCTTCATGTCCCTTCCTCCCCGGCCGGCGCCGGGCGATCCCCGGCTCCGACCACAAGTGCATCGCCGCGTAACCCCTCCAGGGCCGCCAGGACTCGGCCCGGACCGCGAGCTCCCTTGCGCTCGCCGGCTCCCCGGTGGTCGAGACGGCCTTGCGGAGGCCCAGGTCCCCGGCGGGGAACGCGTCCGGGCACGCCATCGCCCGCAGGGCCACGTACTCCGCCGTCCAGCTCCCGAGCCCCGGCAGCGCCGCCAGCGCGCGGACCGCTTCCTCCCGGGTCGCCATCGCGGACAGGTCGAGGGTGCCGCGCGCCACGGCCGCGGCGAGCCCACGGATCGCCGCGGCCCGGCGCCCGGGCATGCCCAGCGCGGCCAGGTCGGCCTCCGCCAGGGTCTCCGGGGACGGGAAGAGGTGGGTGAGGCCCGCCCGCGGGGTCGCCAGGGGCTCCCCGAACCGCCGCACGAGGCGGCCGGCGATCGTCGTCGCCCCCCGGACCGTGACCTGCTGCCCGAGGACGGCGCGGACCGCCACCTCGAGGGGATCGAATGCACCGGGCACCCGGAGGCCGGGCCGGGCGTCGACCCGCGGACGCAGGATCGGGTCCCGCCGCAGGTGGGCGGCGATCGGGGCCGGGTCGGTCTCCAGGTCGAAAAGGCGGCGGACCCGCTCGACGATCCCGATCAGGTCCGACTCCCCGTCGACCACGACGTGCAGCCGGAGCCGGTCCGCCGACGGCACCGGTGACACCTCCAGGAGGCCGGGCCCGTTGCGGCCGCGAACCGCCCGCCGGTAGCCCGACGCGTCGATGGCCTCGACGCCGGGGAGCGCCCGTAGCTCCAGGTACGCGACGAACTGCCCCCAGTCGAGCGGTGGGCGGTACGGGAGATGCAGCGTGATCCCCTCGGCATCCGCTGCCTCCCGGCGGACGCGGCGCCGTAATTCCGTGGGCGAGGCGTGAAACGTCCGGCGGACGTCATGGTTGAACTGCCGGACGCTCCGGAAGCCGGAGCCGTTCGCGACGTGGCCCATCGGCAGGTCCGTCTCGTCGATCAGCCGGCGCGCGAAGTGGACGCGGCGCGTCCGCGCCACCGCGAGCGGGGAGGCACCGAGGTGCCGGGTGAACAGCCGCCGCAGGTGGCGCTCCCCCACGCCGAGCCGCGCCGCGAGCTCCGGCAGGCCGGCCTCGTCCAGCGCGCCGTCCCGGATCAGGCGCAGCGCCCGGGCCACGGTGGTGGAACTGCCGTTCCAGGCCGGCGTCCCCGGCGCGGTCTCCGGGCGACAGCGCCGGCAGGCCCGGAAGCCGCTCTCCTCCGCGGCGGCGGCACAGGGGAAGAACTCGACGTTCGTCGCCCGGGGCGTCCGGGCCGGACAGATGGGACGGCAGTAGATCCCCGTGGTGCGCACGCCGACGAAGAACCTGCCGTCGAACCGGGGGTCGCGGCTGGTGAAGGCCCGGTAGCAACTGTCACGGTCGAGGTCCATGTCGGGCATTCTACCCCCTGCCCCGGGGGCTCGCTGGCAAGATCCGGACCTGGCAGCCGGGACGGCGTCAGGCGGCGGCGCGTTCCCGTCCGAGCCGCCGGACATCGTCCAGGAGCCGATCGAAATCATCGCGGCGGCTGCGGTGGTTCGTGATGGCGACGCGGATGGCGAACCGGTCCCGCAGGACCGTGTACGACGGCACGGCGATGCCCCGCTCGTGCAGATCGAGCACGATCTCCCGATTCAGGGTATCCAGGTCCGCGCCGTCACCGCCGGTGTAGCGAAAGCACACGACGTTCAGGGGGACGGGGGCCAGCAGTTCCAGGTCGTCCGCGGCCTCCACCCTCGCGGCGAGGTAGCGGGCCTGCTCGACGTTCTGGCGGATGAGCCGCGCGTACCGGTCGAGGCCGTGCTCCTTGATCGACATCCAGACCTTGAGAGCCTTGAAGCCCCGGGACAGCTCCGGCCCGTATTCGCTGTAGCTGCCCACCCCGACCGCCAGCCCGCGGTCAACCCGGGCAAGGTAGGACGGGATGAGGGAGAACGCCCTGCGGTGGACCTCGGGATCCCGGACGAGGGTGCAGCCGGCCTCGTACGGCACGTACATCCACTTATGGAGGTCGAAGGCGAGGGAATCCGCCATCTCCATGCCGTGGGTCAGCGCGCGGAGCTCGGGATCCAGCGCCGCCAGCGCGCCGAACGCGCCGTCCACGTGCAGCCACATGCCCTCGCGCCGGGAGATCCGCGCCAGGGCCTCAAGGTCGTCGAAGGCGCCCGTGTTCACCGTGCCGGCGGTGCCGACGATCATGAGCGGCCGGCGGCCCTCCTCGCGGTCCCGGGCGATCGCGGCCTCCAGCGCCGGGACGTCGATGCGGTATGCCCGGTCCACCGGGATCCGTCGCAGGCTCCGGCCCCCGAGCCCGGCGATCTCGACGGCCTTCTCGTTGGAGCTGTGGACCTCCTCCGAGGCGTAGACCACCGGCTCGACGTCGAACCCCCGCACCCCGTCGACCCGCACGTCGAAGCCCGCGGCGTGGTTCCGGCCCACGAGGATCCCCACCAGGTTCGCCACCGAGCCGCCGCTGACGAGCAGCCCGCTGGCGGCGGAGGGATACCCGAGCATCTCCTTGCACCACTCGATGACCTGGGTCTCCACCTGCGTCGAGCCCTGATCGTAGCCCCCGGCGTTCGAGTTCATCCCGGCGGCGAGCATCTCCGCCAGCATCCCCAGCGGCGTCCCCGTGCCGATGACCCAGCCCCAGAACCTCGGGTGGATGTTCCCCAGCGGGTGCGGCAGCACGAGCTCCCGGAAGTCCTCCCAGGCCTGCTCGGGCCCCTCCGGCCGGCGCGGCGCGGCCGTCCGGAACCGCGCCTTGACGTCCGGCGGGATCGGGCGCCAGACCGGTCGGTCCCGCACGGTCCGCAGGTAGTCGATCATCGTGTCCACCATCCGGTGGCCCAGGTCCCGCATGCCGTTCCAGTCCTGCGGGTCCAGCGTTTCCTCCGGGGGCAGTGCGCCCTGGTCGCTCATCTCGCGCTCCTCACCAGCGGTTCGTCCGCTCCCACTCCTCGATGATCTCCGGTTCGCCCTCGACGACGTGGTAGCGGTCGAACATGGCCGCCGTCAGGCACGCGTGGTTCGGCAGGATGCGCACCCTCGTGCCGGGGCGCAGGGAGGGCACCGGACCGTCCACCTCGAGGATGCCGTGCTCCTGGTTCACCTCCCGCACCCGGAGCCCCAGGGGCTGGCCGGCCACGTCGAGCACGACGCCGTACCCGACCTCGCCGAAGCGGTTCGCGCCCCGGTCGCTGGACAGCGCCAGGGAGCCGGCGTCGACGACGATCCGGCCGTGCCGCGCGGGAGCCAGGACGGCGGCCAGGACCGTGAGCGCGATGGCATCGCGCGAGCAGCTGCCGATCCCCTCCTGGAACAGGTCGAAGAAGGCGTAGTTCCCCGGCCGCATCTCGGTCACCCCGTCGAGCCGCGCCGCATGGATCGCCGTCGGGGTGGATCCGGCGCTCACGACGGGGCACTCGATCCCGGCATCCTGGAGCCGGCGGGCCGCACCGACGATCCCCGCGCGCTCCTCCTCCGCCACCGCTCGAACCCCATCCGGACCGTCGCAGCCGTACGCGTGGCCCGCATGGGTCAGCACCCCCGCCACGCGGATCCGCGGCGACGCCCGCAGCGCCTCCGCCACCTCCAGCAACTCGGGCCCCGTGGGCGGGACACCGGTGCGCCCCTGGCCGGAGTCCACCTCGACCAGCACGTCCAGCCTCGCGTCGAGGGCCGCGGCGCGCTCGCCGAGGGCCCGGGCGACGCCGGGGTCGTCGGTGATCAGGCGCACCCGGGCGCCTTCGCGCTGCAGCGCCGCCACGCGGTCGACGCGCTCGGGGAGGATGCTCACGGCGTACGTGATGTCCCGGAAGCCGTGCTCGACGAAGTACGCGGCCTCCTGCAGCGTGGAGACGGTGATCCCGCCCTCGCAGCCATCGGTGAGGACCCGGGCCACCTGGGCCGACTTCGCGGTCTTCAGGTGCGGGCGGAGCGCCACCCCGTGCCGTTCCATCCGCGACCGCATCGTCGCCGCGTTCTCCCGCAGGCGCCGGCGGTCGAGCACCAGCGCCGGCGTCGGGATGCCATCCAGCCCGGCGGACATCGCTCAGGCTCCGTCCAGGGCCTGCCGGAAGTCGGCCACCAGGTCGTCCGTCGCCTCGATGCCGGTGCTGATCCGCATCAGGTCCTCGGTGATGCCGACCTTCTCGCGCTCCTCCGGCAGCATCCCCGCGTGGGAGGTCTTGCACGGCAGGCTCACGATGGTCTCCACCCCTCCGAGGCTCATCGCCGGGGTAGCCAGGCGCAGGCCTTCGAGGGCACGGGACGCCGCACGCTCTCCCCCGTCCACGTGCAGGCTGAGCATCCCCCCGAAGCCCGCAAGGAGCTGGCGGGCGTGGTCGTGGTCGGGGTGATCCGGAAGCCCCGGGTAGTTGACCTTGAGGACCTTCGGATGGTCCCGCAGCGCCGTCGCCAGCGCCATGGCACTGGCGTTCTGGCGCTCGACCCGCAGGGCGAGGGTCTTGATCCCGCGGGCCAGCAGATAGGCGGCGTGCGGATCCAGCGTGCCTCCCAGGAGGCCGAGCGCCTTGCGCACCGGTTCCACCCGCTCGACGCTGCCCACGACACACCCGGCGACCAGGTCCGAGTGGCCGTTCAGGTACTTCGTGGCGCTGTGAAACACGAGGTCAAAGCCGAGGGCGAGGGGCTGCAGGTTCCGGGGCGTCGCGAAGGTGTTGTCGATGATCGAGACCAGGTCATGGGCGCGGGCGAAGGCGACGAGTTCCCGCAGACGCGGCACGCGCATCAGGGGGTTCGTGATGCTCTCGACGAGGAAGACCTTCGTCTCCGGACGCAGCGCCTCCTCCCAGGTCTCGGGGCGCTGCGCATCCACGAAGGTGTACGTCAGGCCCAGGTCTCCGGCCCACTGAGTGATGAAGTTGTGGGTGCCGCCGTAGAGCGACTCCCCCGCGATCAGATGGTCCCCCGCGTGAAGGTAGGCGAGGAGGCTCCCGGTGAGCGCCGCCATGCCGGAGCCGGTCGGGAGCGCCGTCTCCCCGCCCTCGAGGGCGGCGATCTTGTCCGCCACGTAGCGCTGCGTCGGCGTGCTGTTCAGCCGGATGTAGCGCAGGTCGTGGTACGCCGCCCCCTCCTCCGGGGTGAACACCGTCGCCTGGTAGATCGGGAAGACGATCGAACCCTCCGGACCGGGCCGCCGCTCTCCTCCGTGAACCGCCAGGGTCTCCAGGTTCCGAACCGCGGGCGTCTTGTCCATGCAGCCTCCTGATTGTACCGATTCAATCGGAAGTTAATTATTTTTTTGTCAACGTGATACGAACTGAACCCAGATTAGCGGCAGCCTATTGCGGTGTCAATAACATTATTGTCACCATGACAATCAGGTCGGCTGCGTGAACCTCCCCGCCGGGACATCCACCTCCGTCGCGGGGCTCCCCCCGTGCAGGTGGTCCCCGGCCGCGTGCCTCCTCCGGGTGCGCGTCGGCGCGCCCCGCCCCTGGCCCGGACCGGGAAGCTCGAGCCATCTCCGGTAGAGGACAATAGAATACCCCCAGCCGGACGGTTCCGTCCCCG